>JAEXXN010000541.1 GCA_023405875.1 Bacillota bacterium
GACAGGGCGGATATAATCGAAAAGCTTTTCAACACCTTTTATATAGAAAAGAAGGGTAAGGACATTTTCCCCACTGCAAAGGGTACCCAGCTGATAGACCTTGCACCTTCAGAGCTGCGTTCTGCCGAGCTTACCGCCAAATGGGAGCAGCAGCTGTACGATATAAGTAAGGGAAAAGCCAACTCGACAGCTTTCATGAGCCATATAAGGACCCATGCGGGAAAATTGGTTTCTGCCGTTGTGGCAAGCACAGAGGCCTACAGGCACGATAATATGACCAGGACCCGCTGCCCTGAATGCGGTAAGTTCCTGCTGGAGGTAAACGGCAAAAAAGGAAGGATGCTGATCTGCCCGGACCGTGAATGCGGCTACCGCAAAGGCGTAGCACAGGTATCCAATGCCCGTTGTCCAGAATGTCATAAGAGAATGGAGCTTAAAGGTGAAGGAGAAGGCCGGCTCTTTACCTGCAGTTGCGGCTTCAGGGAAAAGCTGTCCAGCTTCAGCAAGCGCATGGAGGAAAGGACAGAAAGCAGCGATAAGCGGACGGTACAGAAGTTCATGCAGCAGCAGAAAAAAGAGGAACCGGTAAACAGCGCCATGGCCGATGCCCTGGCTAAGTGGAAGGAAATGCAGAAGGAATAGTATGAAAATAACCGTGTAAAATCAACGATTTTACACGGTTTCTATTTGAGGAACGGTCATGGAGTTGAATTATTCGCTCATCCTGTTTTCTACCGGCACATATTCAATATCATAGCCGAAGGCTTTTGGTCCCAGAACGCTGATCCCCCTTGGTTTTCTGAAAACATCACGCGCTTTAAGGGCAATGACCGCAACCTTTTGCCCTTCTTCAAGCTTATTGTTGGTGTACGGCTCGCCTGTTTCAGCATCAACTACAATAAGCATATCCGGACTTGTGACATATATCTCACCGTTTTTCCAGCAGATATGGTTTTCATTTTTGAACCAGATTTTTAAGGTTGTGCCAGCAAAAGCACCTTCACCGGTAAAGGTATGATAGCCCCAATAATACCCTACTCGGTCTTCCCACTCCTTTTTGGTCACTGTGCCTTTGCAGATCACCCAGCCCCCAAGCTTTTCAGCTGCTGCCTCTATAGGATCATGCCCCGCTTCCCGCTCCTCACGGATCATCCTTCCAAGCTCATAGCACTCTGTCATTGTTCCATGAATTATGGCTTCCTTGGTATCCCTGCCGCTCATCAAAAATCCTGCCTGACCACAAGCAGCATAACCTGCGGCACTTATCAGCTTGCCGATCCTTTCAGCCATTTGCCAGTTGACCGCCTCATCGATAATGGCCGTATTTCCCCAACCGTCACATGAGGTGATGGGCAACAGATTTTTTTCAAATATATAGGGTGTAGTTTGTTGGATTTCAGGTATGGCTCTTCCTGTGTAGTCACCGTCAAGGGCAACAATGCCGTTTTCAGCCGCTGCCGCAATACATGCAGCGGCATTCCCCCCGCCAAGCTCTATGGGAACGAGAGCTTTTACATTTTTGCCGGCGTATTTTTCAAGTGCCTTTACAGACCGTGCAAGAACATCCTTGTAGTCATACTTCTGTTCTACAAGGCCAAAGGTTTTCATTTCTTTAACAGTGTCTTCAGTAAGAGGGGCGATTGAACCCATCAAGAACGGGCAAATTGTATATTCATCATCCCTAATGCTTGATGAATCAACCCAGCCTACTTCAAGTCCTTTGCTTATTTGCCCCATAAGGAGCTCGACCCCTGAAGCGTAATCTCCTCCGCCTCCGGTCCCATAGAAGGTACAGCCTCTGACAAAATCTTCGACTTCCTGCCGTGTCTTTAGTGATTTCTTTAACATGATACCCTTCCTTTCAAATTAAATTAAATGGCATCTTACAAAGTGCTCAGGTTCGATTTCTTTCATAATAGGATCATTAACAAAGCATTCTTCCTTAGCAAGAGGGCACCTGGTATTAAAGCTGCAGCCCTTTGGTACATTGACAGGGCTGGGTATTTCGCCTTTAGGTATGATCTTGGTCTGTTTAAGCAGCTCCTCCTCTTCACTTACAACCGGTATGGCAGACAGCAGCATCTTGGTGTATGGGTGCCCCGGTGCGGTAAAGAAGGTTTCAACAGGTGCGATTTCAGCTATTTTCCCAAGATACATAATTGCAACCTTGGTTGCCAGATTTCTCATCAGGCTTAAGTCATGGGTAATAAATAAATACGACAAGCTATGCTGTTTCTGCAGCTTCAAAAGCATGTTGATTATCTTGGCCTGGACAGAAACATCAAGAGAGGATGTAGGTTCATCAAGCACAATCATTGACGGATCTGTTGAAAGAGCTCTTGCTATTGCCAGCATCTGGCGCTCTCCGCCTCCAAGGGACGACGGATACTTATACAGGTACTCTTCCGGCAGTTCGACCGCTTCAAGCAATTTGATCAATTGCCCCTCCGGATCCTTCTTATCAAGCATTCCATGAATCGAAAGTGGTAAAGTCAATATTTGCCTGACGCTCCGCTGAGGATTTAATGTCGTTCCCGGGTCCTGGAACACCATTTGTATCTCTTTTTTTAGCTTAAAGGACCGCTTTGATGAGCTTTGGCTGATATCTTCGCCTTTAAACGTCATTTTACCGGCTGTTGACCCGTACATTCCAATGACATTATAGGCCGTTGTGCTTTTGCCGGAGCCTGACTCACCGACAAGTCCCAGGGTCTCACCCTCTTTAACGGTAAAATCAATACCGTCAATTGCCTTTACAAACATGCCTTTTTGTGCACCCGTTGAAATTGGAAAGTACTTTTTCAATCCCTTTACTTCAAGTATAGTTTTACTCAAACACAGCACCTCCCATCATTAATAATAGAGGAAGCAGGCTACCTTATGTTCATTGCCTACATCCACATATTCCGGTTTTTCAGTCTGACAGCGTTCAAATGCATTTGGACATCTGGGTGCAAAACGGCATCCGGCACTGGGGTTCAGGTAATTTGGAATCCTGCCGGGTATCCCCTCTGATACGCCCCCGCCTGAAAGCCTCGGTATACAATCCATCAGCGCCTGTGTATAAGGATGTAATTGCTTTTTGAACAACTCTCTGGTGGGCGCAGTTTCAACCATGCTTCCCGCATACATAACATAAATCCTGTCTGTTGTTTCTCTGGCTACTCCAAGAGAGTGCGTGATCAAAATAAGGGAGCTTCCCTTATCTTCAACTCTATCCTTTAATATCTTCAAAACCTGATCCTGAATCGTGACGTCAAGATTGGTCGTCGGCTCATCGGCGATGACCAGATCCCTTGGTGTCGCCAATGACATAGCTATTGATATTCTCTGTCTCATGCCGCCGCTCAGCTGGAAGGGATAGCTTTGCAAAATACGCTCGGGGTCAGGCATAGATGTCTCTTTAAGCGCTTTTATTGCCAGTTCATGCTGCATTCTCATTTTTTCAGCACCCGGATGGCCTGAATATCTTATAACAGAATACATCTGGTTGCCGATCGTAAAAACGGGATTCAGGGACATTGTCGGATCCTGGAATATCATAGAAATACCTGAGCCGCGTAATTTTTTAAGTTCATTTTTGTTCATTTTTAATACGTCTGTTCCGTTAAAAAAGATTTCTCCTTTTGGTATTGAAGCTTGTTTCACCAATATCCTGAGAATTGACTTGACAGTTGTCGTTTTCCCACAGCCTGTTTCACCAACTATGCTTACTTTTTCACCTTTTCCAACGCTAAGATTCACTCCGTTCAGAACCTTGACTTGTCCGGCAAAGGTTCTGTACCAGACATGCAAATCTCTGATATCAACTATCTTATCACTCAATTTGATCACTCCTCACTAGAAAGCATATCCTTGACTCCATCTCCCATGAGATTGAATCCAAGTACAACCACCATAATTGCCAAAGCAGGAAAGATTGCTATCCACCAC
>JAEXXN010000558.1 GCA_023405875.1 Bacillota bacterium
GTACAGGTCAATGAGGGTATGGCCTATGTAAATTTCTCGGAGCAGATTTTGGCAAAGCAGGGAGACAAGGCAGCTGAGAATTCCAAGATAAAGGCAGTTACTCTTACCTTGAAGGAATTTCCGGAGATATCAAAAGCCAAGATTTTTGTAAATGGAAAAATCGTGGAAAACACTGTGGGTATTGGTGCTGACAACTATCTTGATGTCCCGGCCTTTGTAAATTTTTACGAATAAGTACATAGAAAATAAAGACGAGGGGACAGCTTACGGGGCCCCTCTTCTCAATTAAAAAAGGTTGACAAGCTGTATGCTATGAGATATTTTGGGAGGAAAGGACAAAATAAATCTACTGTGCTTTTGGAATAATATTAAATATATTATGAGAAAAAACGGGGGTTTTGATGTAGGCTTTTAAAGGCTTTATACATATATGAAGGGAAGGAAAACAAATGCGGAGAATTGATGGAAGAAACAGGGACGAGATCAGGCCGGTAAAGATAACCAGAAATTATTTAAAGCATGCGGAGGGTTCGGTGCTGATAGAGATGGGGGACACCAAGGTAATATGCACCGCTTCTATAGACGAGAAGGTACCTCCTTTTATAAAAGGAACAGGAAAGGGCTGGATAACAAGCGAATACGGAATGCTTCCGAGGTCGACAGAGGTACGTAAACCGAGAGAATCGGTAAGAGGCAAGGTTGACGGAAGGACAATGGAGATTCAAAGACTGATCGGAAGAGCACTTCGCTCTATAGTTAATCTTGAAAAATTAGGTGAAATAACAGTATACATCGATTGTGACGTGATACAGGCAGACGGCGGTACACGGACAGCATCGATAACCGGCTCCTTTGTTGCCCTTGTTGATGCGCTGAATAAGCTGGTAATGCAGGAAAAACTGAAGGCAATACCTTTAAATGGGTATCTGGCGGCTGTGAGTGTGGGTATAAAGGACGGAGAAGCAATATTGGACCTTAACTATGCCGAGGATTCAACCTGCCAAGTAGACATGAACCTTGTAATGACTGACAAGGGAGAATTTATAGAAATCCAGGGAACAGGCGAAGAGCGTCCCTTCAGCAGGGAACAGCTTCAGCAGCTGATGCAGCTTGGAGAAAAGGGAATAAACGACCTTATTCAAGCTCAGAAGCAGTCCCTGGGAGAGCTTGCAGACAAGGTGGTTATAAGCAGTGAAGATGATAGCAGCAACAAATAACAGCCATAAGCTTGAGGAGATCAAGGCGATCCTTGCGGATATGGATATAAAGTCTATGGAAGAGGCCGGACTGGCTGTAGAAATCGAGGAAAACGGCAGTACCTTTGTGGAAAATGCACTTATCAAGGCCAGAGAGGTGTTCCGGCTTACCGGAGAAGCTGCAATAGCAGATGACTCCGGACTTGAGGTGTTTGCGCTCCAGGGACAGCCGGGAGTGAAATCGGCCAGGTATTCAGGAGAAACAGGCCCGAATAAGGACAAAAAAAATAATGAGAAGCTGAAGGAAGCCATGAAGGATATACCTGATGAAAAAAGAGGGGCAAGATTCTGTTCCGTTATCGCAGCAGTATTTCCCGATGGCAGGGAGATATCGGCAGAGGGCTTTGTATATGGTAAAATCGGTTATGAGGAAAAGGGAGAGCATGGCTTTGGCTATGATCCTCTTTTTATAGTCGACGGCTATGATAAAACAATGGCTGAGCTTGAAGCTTCAGAGAAGAATAAAATAAGTCACAGGGCAAATGCTCTCAAGGAATTTGTGAAGAAGCTTACAGAAGCTTAAAATAGTGGATATTGGAGAGGTACAAATGAGGAAAATTTTCATAAATAAATTGATTATGATATATGCCTGTATCGGCATTATATTTTTCGTCAGCGGCTGTCAAAATAATTCTTTAACTTCTTTTAACGCAGAACCGGTCAGAAAGACGGAGTTTTTGCTTGGTACTCAATGTGAGATTAGTATCTATGATAAAGTGGACGAGAGTGTATTTACTGAAGCCTTTTCCAGGATATCCGAAATAGAAAAGGAAATGACAATTAATAATGAAGGAACAAGCGAAGTAATTGAAATAAATAATGCTTCCGGGAAGCATGAAGTAAAAGTAAGCCAGGATACCTTTAATGTTTTACAAAAGGGGTTATATTATTCCGAATTATCAGGAGGTAAATTTGATATTACCATTGGCCCTGTTGTTAAACTATGGAATATAAATACTCCACAGGCTGCCGTACCTGATGAAAATGAACTGAAAGAAGCCGTCAAACTTGTAGATTACAGAAAGCTTCATCTGGATAAAGATAAACTGACTGCCTTACTTGATGCAGAAGGGATGCAGATCGACGTAGGCGGAGTTGCAAAGGGGTATGCAGCAGATGAGGTAGAAAAAGTTCTGAAGCAAAACGGCGTGGAGCATGCCATAATAAGTCTTGGTGGAAATATACTTGCCATGGGTTCAAAGCCAAATGGAGATGCCTGGAATGTGGGTATCCAGGATCCATTCAGCCCAAGGGGAGATTATATGGGAATCGTCAAATTAAAGGACCAAACTGCTGTAACATCGGGAATATACGAACGTTTTTTTGAAGAAGACGGAAAAATATATCATCATATTATGGATGCCAAAACAGGTTATCCTGTTGACAATGAATTGGCAAGTACAACAGTAATAACGGCTAAATCATCAAATGCTGACGGAATGACGGGTGTATTATTTCAGTTGGGGGTAGATCGCGGAATGGAATTGGCTGAAAAGCTTGACGGAATTGAAGTTATATTTATAACTAAGGATAAGAAGGTTTATCTGTCTTCCGGCCTTCAAAACAACTTTCAGCTGACAAATGGAGAATTTGTATTGGGTAATAAATGATTTTAATATTTTTGATCATAAATTATATAATGAATTCAGATATTTATCCGGGTATAGAAACTACAGCAAACGTCAACAATATACAAGTGCTTGGAATATGCAGGATGCTATAAATTGCATAACAGATTTGGACTAAAATCAGTTGACACACTTGCTAAACTTTGTTATAATCTATAATTGTCGGCGGCACTAATACAGCAATGCCGCAAGCATGCGGGTGTAGTTCAATGGTAGAACGTCAGCCTTCCAAGCTGATCGCGAGGGTTCGATTCCCTTCACCCGCTCCAAAAATGCGCCTGTAGCTCAGTTGGATAGAGCAACGGACTTCTAATC
>JAEXXN010000580.1 GCA_023405875.1 Bacillota bacterium
TGAAGCATGCCTTCATACCGAGGGAGGAAGCCCGGGAGGGCGTAGATATCGGCGTGGAAAATGCGTACCCGGAAAATATATTAAAAGCACTGTCAATGGCGAAACATGAGCTTGAGGAAGCAAAGAACACCTTTACAAGCCTGGATATGACTTGTTACGGGCTTGCCGGCAGCGATAATGCGGCAGCACTTAGAAACAGCCTGGGCGCGGCATTGGGAATAGGTTATGGAAACTCAAAGCAGTTCCTGAACAGGCTGAACAGGTACGGCATAAGCAGGGACCAATTGGAAACCGAGCTTAAGAAAATAACAGGTTAAACTAATGATAGAAGGATGATATGCATGAAGGGAACATCAATTACAGAATCCACAAGGGATATGATAAAGAAGCATGATTTCAAGATAGCAAAAAAATTCGGGCAGAACTTTCTTGTGGATGAGAGCGTCTTGAAAGCAATCATTGATTGCTCCGGGCTTTCCAAGGAGGACTGCGTACTTGAAATAGGCCCCGGTATGGGAGTCATGACCCAGGTGCTTTGCGAGAAGGCAGGGCATGTATTGGCTGTTGAAATAGACCGGGAGCTGATACCGATACTGAAGGTGTCATTGTTTGGTTACGATAATGTAAAGGTTATAAACGACGATGTTCTTAAGCTGGATTTGAACGAAGTGCTGGCTGAAAGCTTCGGGAATATACCGGTAAAGGTGGTTGCAAACCTTCCGTACTATATAACGACTCCTATAATAATGAAGCTGCTTGAAGAGAATATAAACTTCAAAAGTATTACGGTAATGGTCCAGAAGGAAGTAGGAGAACGGCTTTGTGCGTCTCCCGGAGGCAAGGATTATGGCGCTGTTACTGTTGCAGTACAGTACCGATGCATACCGAACAAGGTACTTGTAGTACCTCCGGAAGCCTTCATACCACAGCCTGAGGTTGATTCCATGGTCATAAGGCTGGACTCAAGGGCTGAGCCCCCAGTGAAGCTGAAGGATGAAAAAATGTATTTCAGGGTAGTAAAGGCCTCCTTCGGACAGCGAAGGAAAACCCTGCTTAATGCCCTGGCATCAGGCAATCTGGGGAGGACAAAAGAGGAGCTGAGAGCAATACTGCTGAAGCACGGCATTGATGAGAAGCGGCGGGGAGAGACCTTATCCCTGCAAGAATTCGCAAGCATTGCCAATGAGCTTTCACAGCAATAAAATCAAAAAAGAAGTTCACATTTACCCCCTTCATACATATATTAGTAATGACTATGTATAGAAGGGGGTTATTCTGTGGCATCAAATAATGAGTATAAAAGATACTTTATAATACTTCAGGAAGATGACAAAGGATTTGAAATGTCACCGGGGAAGACACCAACCGGTTATGTAAAGATTGAAGTGAAGAATAGCAAGGTGAGGCTGAATGCATTTATTCAGAATGTAAAGCTTGAAGACCGGCTGGAATACAGGCTGATCCTTGTATCGCCCGGTAAGAAGCTGGCAGTGGATATAGGAAAGCTCATAATCGACAGCAGCGGGCGGGGAGAGCTTTCCTATGAACTTGAATCGGACAATGTTTTAAAAAGCGGAATGGGCATCGGAGATTTTGCTGTAGCTGCTGTTACCAGCGGAACAGCTGTACCGCTTTCCGGTTATACAGGGAGAGATAAGCTGGAGTGGAAGGGCAGGTATGACGTAGTCAACAGGCAGAAAGCTCAGGAAACTGCAAGGATAGACAAAAAACCGCCGATAGAGGAAATAGTGCCTGAAATACCTGCGCCGGTAATACCGTCTATACCGGTAGCGCCGCCTGCGCCTGTAATGCCGCCGAAAAAGGCGATACCACCTGAGCCTATAGTACCCCCTGCACCGGTAATACCGCCTAAGCCTAAGCCGGAGCCTGTACCTGTACCTATACCTGTACCTGTACCTGAGATCCCGGTGGAGCTGCCTCCAATAGAGGTTGTGATTCCCGAGCCCAACGAGACGCACATTATTGAAAATAAGGTAGAAATAGAAATCCATGTGCCGAAATGCCCGCCTATGGCTCCCCTGGAGGAACCCTGTGAAATAGAAGTTGAAAAAGAGAAAGAAAAGAAGAAAGAAAAAGACAGGCCAAAATGTGAAGATATCAAGGAATACTATTGTGATGATGAGGACGATCATGAGAATGAGCACCATAAGCATCCGGTATCGCCATACTATGAAGGAAACATGTACCGCAGGCTCAAGAAGGTGTTGAGAAAGCTCAGAAGGTGTGAGCCCTTTGAAAGGGAAAGGGGCTATGAATGGTTCAAGGTAGGGGACGATATATATGATATAAATGAGGTGGCCGTTCCTTATATGGGCTATATGATGCCTATGGGATATCCCTTTATGTCTGAAGGCTGCAGTATGATGATGGATAGAAAGGATTATATAATAGGGGTCAAATATGAAGATAAGGATTGCGATGACAGGAGGCTCATAAGGTGCCTGCTTTATGGGGTTCCGGCCATATTCAGCAAAAAGAACGAGCAGTATTACAAATCCAGAGGCTTTGTGGAATTTATACCGCACAAGTCCAAGAGCTACGGATATTTTATCATGTGCCTGGATATAGGAAGAGGGACCTTGTGCGGTATGGACTGAAGAGAAAGCGCCTTGAGAAACAAATAGTTTAATTTACCATAAAAAAATTCTCTGTTTTATGTTAGAATTGAAATATATAGAAATTAAAATACAAAAGAGGAATGATTTTGTGAAGATCGACAATGTTGTAGACAGGAAGCTGCTTAAAAATATAGACCTGGGAATAATAATATCCACAATAATGCTCATTATTTACGGCTTCATTGCAATATCCAGTGCCACGCATATCACAAGCGGGGGCTCAATAGGCACCCTGAAGGTACAGATAGTAGCCTTTATCC
>JAEXXN010000599.1 GCA_023405875.1 Bacillota bacterium
GTGCGCGCAGTTGTTGGACCCGATATTTATATAACAGTCGGGATCCCGGGCGGCTTTACTGAGCTTATACCTACAATTATTACTGATGATGATTTCAGGCTTATGTCTGTATCCGGCGCTGATGGGCTTCATATTCATAAAACTTCACGGGAAGAACTGGCAGAAGTGGTAGAAAAGGCGCATTACTACGGCCTGCTCATAGATGCTTATATAGGCCGTTCTACAGATTTACATCCCTTTGGAATTCCTGCGGATACTCCGGAAGAGGTAGCCAAGGTAGCTAAAGAAATGGAGAAGATCGGCGTTGATTTCATTGGACTTATGACAGGTATGAGCTACGAAGGAATTGCAGCCGGAGAAATACCTGAAATCATAAAAGAACGTCTGAAGGCGCTTGTAGAGTCTGTTAAGGTTCCTACGCTGGCAGAAGGCGGAATAAATGTGTTGAATCAAAATGCATTCAGGAATACCGGTGTAAATATCCTTGTTGTCGGGACATCAATAGATGATATGGCAGGTAATGCTGTGAAAGAAGCTGTAAAGACATTCCTTCCGTAAGTATTACGAGATAAAAAGGATGGGATATCATGCAAAAGAAAAATAAAAGGAAAAGCGCTCAAAATCGCTATTAGCCGTGCAAGCAAAAAGGCGATCAGGAGCACTCTTGTGAAGGAGGGGCAAATATATGTCCCTCCTTCAAACATTATAGCATTATAGCTGATAGATTTCAAAATGATAAAATGTTATGATGTCAGCTCCACAAATTTAAGGGGACCTGGATTTAATCCGTAAGGAACCTTGGGTGCCGGTCTGCCGATATTTATTCACAGCAGAAGCAATTGGTTCCTCTGTTTTATCTATACAAAACCAATATCGGAATTTTCGAGGATAGGTGAGGAGCCTATCTTTTTGCATGTAATAGAGAGAAATAGTATGGAAAAATATACATAGATAGAAATAAGTGGTAAAACTATAATTAGGAGCTACCATATATCATAATTAGGAGGTCAAGAAATGAAAAGAATTATATCTTTGGTTATGATTGTAACCCTGGTATGTGCTCTATTGACTTCATGTGCATCGGAAGATTACAGCGAGTTGACAAAAAAACTGGATGACTATTTTACCAATAATGTTACAGCCTTTAGCGGCTCAGTGCTGGTTGCAATTGATGGGAAAATAATTTTAAATAAAGGCTATGGAATGGCTGACTATGAAAAACAAATACCAAACACACCACAAACAATGTTCAAAATAGGCTCGATAACCAAGCAATTCACGGCAATGGCTATTATGATGCTGGAGGAACACGGTCTGCTGAGTGTAAACGATCCGATAACGAAATATATACCGGATTTTAAAGGTGGAGACAAAATCACAATCCATCACCTGCTGTCCATGAGCTCCGGTATAGGAGATTACTTGTATAGTGATTGGGGGAACTGCAATCGTAATTACAAAGTGGAAGATATTATTCAAAGAATTAAGAACAAACCTATAATCTTTGAGGCAGGTACAAGTTTTCATTATTCCAACTCCAACTATGCACTGCTAGGTTATATTATTGAACAGGTTTCCGGAGTGGAATATGGGGAGTTCCTTAAAAAGAACATATTTAAACCTCTAAAAATGGAAAACACCTACTACGATTATAAGGAAGACCAGTTTAAAGATAAAGCCGTAGGCTATAGTGGAATCTTTGATATTAAAAGAAAGGATAATACTTTAAGTAATGTAATGGACATATCCTATCCATATGCTGCAGGGGGACTGTACTCCACGGTAGAAGACCTGTACAAGTGGGATCAGGCATTGTATACGGAGAAGCTGGTGAAGAAAGAAACTCTAAAAAAGATATTCACCCCTAACCTCGAGAACTATGGGTATGGATGGAACATACCCAGGGAGTATAAGAACTTTGTATGTCACTCAGGGCATGTTTCGGGCTTTATATCAAGTTTTCAGCGTTATATGGAGCATAAAGCAGTAGTTGCAATACTTATGAATGAAGAGGATATAAGTCAAATGGATAGGATAACTAAGGAAATAGTTAAAATGGCTGAGAAATACAAATTACTATCAAAAGTACATTAATATCAGAATCAAAAAGCACAAGGGACGGTTCTTTCAAAAGCACAAGGGACGGTTCTTTCTGCTTTCAAGTTTTTTGGAGTATGATGCAAGCATCCCGGTATTTTCCAACATATTATAATAAATTACTGAATACAATAATAAGTTATCCATGAAGATAGGCGAAACCTGTCTTTGTTTATTTACTACTGTAATAATGTGGAATATAATTAAATCAAAATAAATTGTTTCTATGTGTTGAGCCTGACATGATGGTATTTTCCAAATTGACTTATCGATCAAAGCTTGAATCTTATAGAAAATGAAGCTCAACAGAAAAGTCTTAATGGTGTTGAGAAAATATAATGAATACATTTGAAAGGGTAATATATGCGGGATGAACTTTTAAAGAGGATAAAAAAACAATTCGATGTTCACATATTTGATTATATAGAAGATGGATTGATAGACTTAAGGTTTAATTCTCCAGATTGTAACTTAGAAATAAGTATCATATATGATGAAAGTATTTGTATGGTCAATTACGGGGAGTTTATAGAGAACGATATAGATAGGGAGTTTGGATATCATGATATTTACCTTTCTTGTATCATCTTGCAGCAGTTATGTAAAGTGTCGGATATTGCTCCAATATGCGAAGTATACGGAAGAGAAAAAGAATATGACATAACGATTGGATATCAAATGGAAGAATTGAATATTGAAGCTGTGATAAAATGTTTAGGCTTTTTTAATAGAATCAAAATATACGATGAGGGAATTGACGAAGCGTTTTTAACAGAAGAGTATCCTGAGTTATATCAAGTATATAAAGAACTGCATAGTGAAAAAGAGAAAGCATTTAACAGTTTTATGATACAGGCTTGGAGCTATGATAATCATTTTAAAAATATAATAGAATATAAGAAAATAAGGGATACTGCTTTTTCTGAACAGGATGGAGTGTTTATAAATCTTCAAGGAAATATAATGACCGGATTCACAAAAGAGTCTTTCAATAAGGTTTGCAGTTGCTATAAGTTAAAAGAAGAACCCATAACAAGCATGTATTTTGGAGTTAAATATTGTATAGCAGAAGTGTCTAAAAAAACAAAAGTTTGGGATATATCATCAGTAAAGGATGCTATCCATATTATAAAGTACCTGACTTTAAATTATAAGCTCCCTATTCGCTATTATTACTCAAATGAATTGTTGATAATGCATTGTACGGA
>JAEXXN010000021.1 GCA_023405875.1 Bacillota bacterium
TTTTTCAGATTTTGCTAAAAGGTTTTCACCGTTAAAAATTATTTCTCCACCCTTGAAGAATGCCGGAGGCATAGGAAGAAGCTGCATTATCCCGCTGGCTGTAACGGATTTGCCGCAGCCTGACTCACCAACTACGGCAACAGTCTCTTTCTTTCCTACATTGAAGGAAATACCGCGGACTGCTTCAACTTCACCGAAGAAGGTTTTGAAGGATATCTTTAAATCTTTTACTTCTAATACATTTTCCATATTTTCACCTCTCTCTATTTCCGCAGCCTTGGGTCTAAAGCATCACGAAGTCCGTCTCCCAAAACGTTAAAAGCAAACATTATGAGAGATATGAATATCGCCGGGACAAATATCTGATATGCGTTGCCTATTGCAAGTCCCGCCAACCCTTCATTTGCCAGAGTACCCAAACTGGATTTCGGTGCCTGGAGCCCAAGACCCAGGAAGCCCAAGGTTGCTTCTGCAAAAATAGCTCTGGGAATTGTCAATGTAATACTGACCAATATCGGTCCGAGAGTATTCGGTAAAATATGCTTTCTGAGTATCCACGCCTTTGAGGCTCCTATGGATTCAGATGCTAAAGCATATTCGCTTTCTTTCAATTGAAGTACCTGTCCACGAACCAGTATGGCCATGGGCACCCAATCCGTCAAAGACAGAGAAAAAATCAAGACAAACATCGAGCTTCCCTGACCAACGGAAGAAAATACTACTGATATAAGGATTACTACCAATAGATAAGGAATACTGTATATTACTTCTGCTATACGCATCATAATTGCATCTACTCTTCTCGAAGCAATACCCGCCGCACCGCCGTACAAAACACCTATGACAAAGTCAATTGCAGCAGCTGCAACACCGATAAACATAGAATATCTTACACCAAACCAGGTTCTTGTAAATAAATCCCTGCCCAGCTCATCAGTTCCGAACCAATGAATGCTGTCAGGCTTCATATTTATCAAGCTGTAATCCTGTTCGAAATATGTGAAGCCGTTGATCCTTGTTCCGACAAAAGCCATTATTGCGCAAAAGACTACGAGGCATAGGCCTGTCATTGCAAGATGATTCATTTTCAGTCTGCGCCATACATCCGGCCAATATTTTATACTGGGACGACGTATTTTTTCCGCATTTTTATTTTCCTTTGGTGCAGGTTTAAACATTTCAGGCTTTAAATTAAGTTCTGCGTTCATTATCGTCCCTCCTTCGCAAGCTTAATGCGTGGGTCAATTAACATATATGCAAAATCAACAATCAATAAAAGGACTACCAAAATAATGGCATAGAAGATTGTAGTCCCCATTATCAAAGGATAGTCTCTGTTGTTGATTGAGATGATTAAGTACCTGCCAAGCCCCGGAATACCGAATATTTTCTCTACAACAAAGCTTCCCACCAAGAGATTGGTTACAACAGTACCCAAAACAGAAACAATAGGTAATATTGCATTCCTTACAGCGTGTTTCAAAACAACTGTAACTTTAGATATGCCTTTTGATTTGGCGGTTTTAATGTAGTCCTGATTCAGAACCTCCAACATACTTGAACGCATATACCTTGCAAGCTGTGCCATGGGCATAAGTGACATCGCCAGAGATGGTAAAACGGAATGGGCATAGCTGCCCCAGCCTCCAATCGGAAGCCACTCAATATTCCTTGCCAGAAATTGTATAAACACCGTTCCCATAATAAAACTTGGTACGGAAATACCTATGATTGCGATTATCATCGATAAATAATCCGGCCATTTGTTCTGGTTCAAGGCAGCTATCGCCCCCAGAGCAGGCCCGAAAATTATAGCTATAAATAAAGCCTGCGCGCCTAAAAAGGCTGATACAGGGAAGCCTCTCTCTATCATCTGATTTACAGTCTCAACCCTGGATTTCATGGAGTCTCCGAAGTCACCCCTCATTATTTTCCCCAAATAAATGAAATATTGCTCCGATAGCGGTTTGTCCAGACCGTATTTCTTCTGGAGGTTTTCATAAACTACCGGGGGCATTTTTGACTCATTTCTAAACGGATTACCGGGAACAGAGTGCATCAATATAAAGGTTATGGTAATAATTGCCCAAATTGTTACGACTGCCATCAGAATTCTTTTTAATAGATACTTTTTCATTTTTTACCTCCTTTGCCCATAATTGAAAAGAAAACCGAGGGCTATGTTAAATAGCCCATCGATCTTCTTAAAAAAAGCTTAATACATTATTTGCTTATACTATTTGTTTATGTCAGCGTATATGAAGTATGGGTATCTGTTAAGCGGCTTGAATATGCCGGATACATACGGCTTCTGCGCATATGGCTGTGTATAGAAGTATACTGGCACTACCGGCATAGCATCCATTAATATCTTTTCTGCCTTACGCATGTTTTCCATACGAACTTTCTGATCTACTGTTCCTTTTGCTTCAAGAACGAGCTTGTCATATTCAGCATTGCTGAAGTCAGCATCGTTGAAAGCGCCGTCTGTCAGCCAGAGGTCCATGAAAGTCATCGGGTCAACATAGTCGCCTATCCAACCTGCACGGGATACCTGGTAGTCGCCGGCTTTTTCTCTGTCAAGCTTAACCTGGAAGTCAACGTTTTCCAGCTGGAACTCAACACCGAGGTTGTTTCTCCACATTTCCTGAACTGCCTGAGCTATTTTCTTATGTGCTTCAGAAGTATTGTAGAGGAGGGAGAATTTGCTGAAATCTTCTACTTTTGCACCAGCTTCAGCCAGGCCTTCAGCGAATAACTTCTTAGCTTCGTCTACATTGTACTCAATCAGTTTTCCTGAGCCTTCTCTGAAATCCTTACCGTTTTCATCCATTATTCCGAAAGGAACGACGCCTTCAGCCGGAAGCTGTCCGCCCTGGGCTATCTTGTCAACTATTGTCTGTCTGTCTATAGCCATTGAAAGGGCTTTTCTTATCTTTACATTGTCAAAGGGTTTGACCTTTGTATTCAGGTTATAGTAATATGTTGCAAGCTCTCCGCCTATTACAAGCTCAGGATTGCCGTTAGCCTTTAACTGTCCGACAACTGACTGTGGGAGAGGAAGAAGAAGGTCATACTCTCCGCCTTCATATTTCTGCCAGGTTGTATTTTCATCATCTATTATGGATAATTCTACACCGTCCAGTTTTATATTTGCTGCATCATAGTAGTTTTCATCCTTAGACAGTGTAAGACTTGCATTGTGCTCCCAGCCGGTCAATTTGAAAGGTCCGTTTGAAACGTATGTTGAAGGATCCTTTGCCCAGTCGGCATTAGCTTCAACAGTCTTCTTGTTTACCGGGAAGTAGGTATAGAAGGAAGTCAGCTCTACGAAGTAAGCTGTAGGTGTTGCAAGGACAACTTCCAGAGTTTTGTCATCAACAGCTTTAACTCCTACGTCTTCAACTTTGCCTGCGCCTGTGTTGTATGCTTCTCCACCCTTTAAGTAGTACATCTGGAATGCATAGTCAGATGCAAGCGCCGGATCCAATGCACGTTTCCATGCAAATTCAAAATCGTGAGCTGTTACAGGATCTCCGTTGGACCATTTGATATCGTCACGAAGCGTGAAGGTATAGGTAACATTGTCAGCGGCTAATGTGTATTCCTTAGCCATACCGGGTGCTATTGATCCATCCTGGGCTTTCTTGTAGAGACCTTCGAAAATGTGGTCAAGTACCCAGGAATCGTGTGTTCCCTGTGCAATCTGCGGATCCAATGCACCAGGCTCACTCATGTTGTTGGTTCTCAATATCTTCGGTTCAGCCGTCGGTGCGGGAGTTGCTTCTCCCGGAGTTGCTTCCGGAGCCTTTGGTGCACATGCCGATAATGCAAAACTAAATATCATCAGCATCGCAAGTACAAGAACTAGAGACTTTTTCATTAATTCATCCCCCTTATTTTTGTTTTTTGGGCGTTTTGGATATCAGTAATGAATATCCGCCGCCTTCAAAATTTATTACATAACAAGGATCAAGGTATTTAAGAAGTCTGCACTGTAAATACTCCACGGCCATAACATGTTAACACCATGCTATATCCTGGGGATCGGTACGGTACAAATACCTCCAACCCTTATCAAGTATAGTATAATATTACATTAACCCTAGACTTTTTTCAAGAAATTAATATGCAAAATTTCTAGACTATTCAGATGTCAAAGAACGTGACCTGTTCAGAGTCCGCAGCCTGCAAGCATTATCATTTTAAAACCATGTGTAATACTTCAAATTTTATAATAATCTAATGTTATGGTCATACTGATCCGTTTAAACTATTTTTTACAATAACCGACACTATTTTTGCTTTTTCTTCAATTTTTATGTTACTGGGCTTATATAGAATTGGTGATTTGCATGCATAAGACTTGAACCTAAATCAAATATACCAAAGATTTGTGAATTTTTTGTGAACTTTCGTTGTTTTTTTTATGAACTTCCCATGAATAAATATTTCGATAATAGCAGGATACCTATTGCATATCTTATTTAGTCAATTCTTAACAATCTTGTTTATTATCTTAGAAGCATCCTTGCCGCTAAAGACTTAATGCTTTGACCTTCAAGGAACCCCAAAGTCTTATCCTTATCAGCTTTATAAGCTTCAAATGATTTTGAATTACCTTCTATAACTTTTCTGACGATTTCTTCAATTGCACTTTCTTTACCCGCCTGCTCCAATTCCAGTTGTCCGAATACCTTGGCTCTGTATAGAAAAAGCTTTCTCCGGCATGAATGCTTCTGCTCCATGAGCAGAACAGATTTAAAAAATTCGCTTAACCTGTAAGCGAATTTTGTCAATAATATAGTTTACATTTTTTGTGTTCTCTCGATATTTTATGCTTTTGCTTTCCATCTTTTTACCCCTCTATTTCCGCAGCCTTGGGTCTAAAGCATCACGAAGTCCGTCTCCCAATACGTTAAAAGCAAACATGATGAGAGATATGAATATTGCCGGGATGAATATCTGATATGCGTTGCCTATTGCAAGTCCCGCCAACCCTTCATTTGCCAGAGTTCCCAAACTGGATTTCGGTGCCTGGAGCCCAAGACCCAGGAAGCCCAAGGTTGCTTCTGCAAAAATAGCTTGGGGGATTGTCAGAGTTATCCTTACCAATATGGGTCCGAGAGTATTCGGTAAAATATGCTTTCTGAGTATCCATGCCTTTGAGGCTCCTATGGACTCAGATGCTAAAGCATATTCGCTTTCTTTCAATTGAAGTACCTGTCCACGTACCAGTATGGCCATGGGCACCCAGTCTGTCAGGGATAGTGAGAATATCAGCACGAACATTGAGCTTCCCTGACCCACCGAGGAGAATACAACCGATACGAGTATTACAACCAGGAGATAAGGTACGCTGTATACTACTTCTGCTATACGCATCATAACTGAGTCTGCTTTTCTCGAAGCAATACCCGCTGTACCGCCGTACAAAACACCTATGATAAAGTCAATTGCTGCAGCTGCAACACCGATAAACAGAGAATATCTTACACCAAACCAGGTCCTTGTAAACAGGTCCCTGCCCAGCTCATCAGTCCCAAACCAATGAATGCTGTCGGGCTTCATGTTTATCAGCCTGTAGTCTTGTTCAAAATATGTGAAGTCATTGATCCTTGTTCCGACGAAAGCCATTATTGCGCAAAAGACAACCACGAATAGGCCTGTCATTGCAAGATGATTCAGCTTCAATCTGCGCCATACATCCGGCCAATACTTTATACTGGGGCGACGTATTTTTTCGGCATTTTTATTTTCCTTTGGAGCAGGTTTAAATAATTCCGGTGTTAAATTGACATCTGAGTTCATTATCATCCCTCCTTGCAAGTTTATTTCTTAATAAGAATTCAGGGATAGAAGGAGCTGGGGACGTAATCAATGGAAGCTCTGGATTTAATGTTTTCAGTATAATTAATCGGGTAACATGATTAATAATTCAAATTTCGCAACTATAAATACCATAATTGATCATATTAACCATATTCTTGTAAGTATTTAATTCAACTATAACAATAATTTGTGGGTTTTCTATGAAATATTGTTGTCTTTTTCATGAACTTACAATGAACAAATATTCAGAAAATAACAAAAAATAATCTGCTGGAATTTTTCAAATTCCAGCAGATTATTTCAGAATTAGATATTACCTGATATATACTTTATAATCCTATGCCAAATTGTCATTGCCCATTGTCAAATGTCCATTTTTTGAACGTTTCCTCATCTATTACGGCCACCCCAAGCTCATTTGCCTTCACAAGCTTGGAACCCGAATCCTCTCCTGCAAGGACATAGTCCGTCTTCTTGCTTACGCTTCCGGATACCTTCCCGCCGAAGCTCTCGATTATCTCCTTTGCCTGGTCTCTGGTGAAGCTCTGAAGAGCTCCTGTAAGCACATAAGTTTTGCCGCTGAAATGCCCGTTTTCCTTAAGCTCCCTCCTGGAACCTTTCGTATTCACACCGCAGTCCTGAAGCTTCTTGATAAGTGAAGCATTCTGCTCCTGTTTAAAAAAGGTCATGATGCTTTCTGCCATTTTTCCGCCAATTTCCTGAATACCGGTAAGTTTTTCAAGGTCTGCCGTGAACATGGCATCAATATCTTCAAATTCGCCGGCCAGTACCTGTGATGCCCTTTGCCCTATCATTCTTATTCCAAGGGCAAAAATCAGCCTGTTCAGCGGGTTGACCTTTGAAGCTTCTATTGCATCCAGGAGATTCTGCACCGACTTCTCTCCCATCCTTTCAAGCTCGACAAGCTCTTCCCTGTGCTCTTTCAACAGATATAGGTCGGCTGCATCCCTGATAAAGCCCTTTTCCATAAGCAGCGTCATTATCTGGGGGCCCAGTCCGTCGATATTCATTGCATCCCTGGATACAAAGTGGAATAAGGCTCTCTTCAGCTGTGCGGGACATGAAATATTTGTACATTTGGTAACTGCCTCTCCCGGCTCCCTTATTGCATCTGCCTGGCATACGGGGCACTTTTTAGGCATTTCAAAAGCCGTCTCAGCCCCTGTCCTTTCCGATGCAACCACCTCAACAACCTCTGGGATCACATCTCCGGCCTTCTTTATAACTACAGTATCACCTATCCTTATATCCTTTTCCTTTATATAGTCCTCATTATGCAGCGTCGCCCTGCTTATCAGAGACCCTGCAAGCCTCACAGGCTCAAGCTCCGCTGTGGGAGTGATAGCTCCTGTTCTTCCCACCTGCACTATAATGTCCCTTACCTTGGTCCTCTTGGTCTCCGGGGGGAATTTGTAAGCTGCAGCCCATCTTGGGCTCTTGGTGGTGTAACCCAGCAGTTCTCTCTGCTCCAGGCTGTTTACCTTTATGACCAGGCCGTCGATTTCAAAGGGAAGCTCTCCTCTTTTGTCGGCCCAGTAGCTGCATTTCTCAATTATTTCATCACTGCTTTTCACTACGCTTAGAAAAGGGCTTATCTTGAAGCCCATAGACTTAAGATATTCCAGCGACTCCACATGGGTATCAAAGACTCTGTCCTCTATATTCTCAAGATTGAACACAAAGATATCCAGGGGCCTTGTTGCGGTGATCCTGGTATCCAGCTGTCTCAGTGAGCCTGCCGAAGCATTCCTTGGGTTTGCAAAGAGCGGCTCCTCCTGCTCCTCGCGGCGTGCATTCAACTCTTCAAAGGCCTTCTTGGACATGAATACCTCTCCCCTGACCTCCAGGTCCACCGGCTCATCAAGTACGAGAGGTATTGATTTTACTGTCCTCAGGTTGGCCGTAATATCTTCTCCCTTTATACCGTCGCCTCTGGTAGCCCCCTGGACAAAGCGCCCTTTCTCATAGTTCAATACAACCGTAAGCCCGTCTATTTTGAGCTCAACCGCATATTCTACCTCCTCAGCAACAGCCTTCCTTACCCTGGTGTCAAAGTCCCTTATATCATTTTCGTCAAACACATTGCCCAGGCTCAGCTTGGGAGTTTTGTGCACTACCTCCTCAAAGCCCTGGAGGACCTCGCCCCCTACTCTCTGAGTCGGAGAATCGGCACGTCTAAGTGCCGGAAATTTGTTTTCCAGCTCAATAAGCTCCTTCATAAGCATGTCGAAGTCATAGTCGCTGATTTCCGGTTTGTCCAGCACATAGTAGTTGTAGCTGTGCTTGTTTATCAGCTTTATCAGCTCATCCAACTGCTGCTCCAGTTTTTCTATACTCAATCGGATTCCTCCCCTTGGTCTTTTCTTTTCTGTTTATCTTATTGCAGCTTGTCAGGCTTACGGAATCATTATACTGACGCGAAGCTCCGCAAGCCTTTATTACCTTATACAACAGGTACTACTTATACTTTTACCAGCAGATCCTTGGGTATCTCTCTCACAAATTGTGAGACTGTATTATAGGTAGTATTTCCGAATAACGTACGTTCAAAGGCTGCCGTCAGGTAGAGCCTTTCCTCCGCTCTGGTTATACCTACATACATGAGTCTTCGTTCCTCTTCCATCTGCTTTTCCTCAAAGTAGGACCTCTGGCTGGGGAAGACTCCCTCCTCCATGCCTGAAAGGAATACGAACGGATACTCCAGTCCCTTTGCACTGTGCAGCGTCATCATTATAAGGGCGCTTTTACCTTCTTCTACGGTGTCTATGTCCGACATCAGAGCCATCTGCTCAAGGAAATTCTGCAGGGTGGCGTCTTCATTCTTTTCTTCAAATTCCATTGTTGCCGACAAAAGCTCTCCTACGTTTTCATATCGTGCCTGGGACTCCTCATCTCCGTCCTTTTTCAGCTCATCCATGTAACCGGTGCGGTCCATGACTTCCTTCAGCAGCTTCGATACACCCATTGTCTCGGCCATACCC
>JAEXXN010000035.1 GCA_023405875.1 Bacillota bacterium
ATTATATACCTCACTTAAAAAACTTATTTATTATAATTGTAACATTTCCAAGTAATAATTTATGCTTTAATAATACGGCAATGGGCTGTCCATCGCCGTATTATATACCCATACTCTCCTTCATAAGTGCCAGGGCTGCCTCTGGAAACCGCTTGGAGAGCACCCCCAGGGACGCCATTATATAGTGGCTATCGATCAATATCCGTGCTTCCTTTCCCGGATAGAGCTCAGTGCCTTTTCCGTATAAGCCTACCGACTTCAATATCTCATGGCGATGAGGCAGTCTGGTTAAAGCCCCGCCTGTTCCGATTATATACCGCACATTGGTCAGGTCTTTTCCCTCGGCTACCGTCTTCTTTCCTGTGGGGCCATAAAAATGTCTCAGCTTCCCTGCATGGCGTTCAAGCGATGTAAGTACAGCCTCCCTGGTGAGTCTTTCTATAAACAGCTTTTCTCTGTCTGTCTCAGGAATGGGCTTTGCATTCTTCACCAACTCTTCCGCATCAGCAAATTCCTTCATGAGGTTTTCCATACCTATCTTTTCTACTATATGGGCAATATTCACATATACGCCCAGATCTCCTTCAACGGTTCTTTTAGCAACCGGCTCAGGGCTTATAAGCATAAGATTTATTTCCTCAGAGCCTTCAGTTACAGAATGGACATCGGTTGTAGCTCCTCCAACATCGAATACGACAAGATCCCCAAGATGTTCCTTAAGTACCTTCGCCGCCTCCATAACCGCTCCCGGAGTCGGTATTATCGGTCCATTCACCATATCTCTCACAGTTGCCATCCCCGGCGCATGGATTATATGCTCCTCAAACACCTCCTGGATGACCCTTCTTGTTGGTTCTACATTAAGCAGATCGACCTTGGGATATACGTTATCCACCAGATAAAGCCTTGTACCGGTTTCCTCCGCAATAAGCCTGACTTCCTCCTGATTCTCGATATTTCCTGCATAAATAACAGGTATACCCAGTCCCATAGAGGCTATCATCTCAAAATTGTGCAATGCGGTATCACGTTCGCCGTAATCCACTCCGCCAGCAACAAGAATTATATTAGGCATTATTTCTTCAATCTTTTTCAGGTCGGTCCTTCTGAGCTTACCGGCAGTTACATGCTTTATTATCGCTCCTGCACCCAGTGCAGCCTCCTTGGCAGCTCTGACGGTCATATCATATACAAGTCCATGGACTGTCATTCTCAGGCCGCCTGCCGCACTGCTGGTCGCAAGGAATTCCTCCCATTGCAGCTCATCCGCCCCAAGGTTCCCTTTAAGGTCTTCCACTGCGCCCTTTAATCCGACAGTCACATCGCCATTCAGCACTGTAGTAGGAGCTTGCCCTTGCCCGATAAATTTCGGGCAAGGGCTCATAATATTGTCAAATGCATTAACCACTGTAGTGGTGCTGCCGATCTCAGCTACCAATACACTAATTTTCATTTACTGTTTTTCCCTTCTTCTCTTGACCAGGAAGCTGGCAACATCATTTCCATGGCTGCCTCTCCCAAAGCCTGCGTCCATACCTGCTTCCGCGGCTATTTCATTTGTAACCTGTGTGCCTCCTACAACCAGCATCACTTTGTCCCTTATACCCTTCTCTATGCAAAGCTCATGTATCTTTCTCATGTTTTTTGTATGAACATCATCATGAGTGATGATAGTACTTGCCAGTATTGCATCCGCATTTGTCTCAATTGCTGCATCAACCAGCTTTTCTACGGGGCAGGAGGTTCCAAGGTACAGGTATTTGATACCGTATTTTTCTATACCGCCGTGCTTGATATCCAGTGTTTCCTTCATGCCTACCGAGTGTTCGTCATTACCCACCGTTGCTGCCACTACGAACATTGGCTTTTCAGCAATATCCGCTCTTATTTCCTCATCGGACATTACAGGAACCTTCTCAGGTATTACGAGCTCATTGACATTAATGTCAAATTTCACTTTACCCTTTATCTCTACCAGTGTACCTTCCGAAGGATGCAGCGCCTGCTTGTGAACAACTGTTACATCTTCAAGTCCAAGCTTTTCACCGCATTTTATCGCTGCAAACTCAGCTGTTCTTTCATCCAGCGGCAGGAATATGGTAGTGCAGACAACTCCGTCGGCTCTCCATTCAACTTCAGGCTTTACTACTTCGGTATCATAGTATTTATCAAGCTCCTTGAGTCTTGTGTTTACATTGTCAAACTCATCAAGCTCATCTACATATATTATCTTGGAAGGATCCTCAAAGGTATCTCCGCCTATTGCGTCGGAAGCCTTCTTGAACTCTGCAGGTATATTGTTGTAGCCGTAATGAACGGATACCGGCGCAAAGTAATCCTTATCCCTTTCAAATATCATTCCTACCCCTATACCGCCATCTATCTGTCTCGGGATTCCGTCGCCGTTTCTTTCCGGATAGTTACCGCTGTCTATAAAGAAACCGTTTTCAACAGCTTTGAAATAGCCCCCGACTTCAAGGATCTCTTCCATGAAGAGTACGGCTCTTTCTTTCAGCTCTCTTACTTCATCGCCCAAAGGTCCTTCTCTGTCCAGCTTTACCATTTCCCTCAGTCCGTCCATACCATTGAGTGC
>JAEXXN010000215.1 GCA_023405875.1 Bacillota bacterium
TCTTTATATTATAGCATGTTCTGCAAATATTTTACTGAGGCATATATACTATTTCCGCACTTGTAAAAAAAGTGTGTCAGCTTAAAGGAATGTATTGACAATATGTGAATAAGAATCTAATATTAAATTTGGAATATATACATAGCATGCAATGTAAACGGGGGTGACTATACTGGAAGAGAATATGGAAATAGGTATGCTGCTCTGGATGCTGAACAATCGCCTTTCAGCCCGGTGCAATAAAGAGTTGGAGGAAATTGAGCTGACGGTTTCCCAGAGTGAAATAATTGCTTACCTTATACATAATGAAGGCAGGGAAGTAAATCAGAGGGATATTGAGATGGCCTTCAAGCTTATGAATCCTACGGTAACAGGGATATTGAACCGTCTTGAGAAGAAAGGCTTTGTTGTAAGGACGAAAAGCAAGGTTGACGGACGATATAAAAAAGTGGAGCTTACAGAAAGCGGCTGGGAGCTTCGGGACAAAATGCTTGAAAAGGTGACGGAATCAAAAAAGTGTCTGTTCAAAGGGCTTTCAGAAGCCCAGCTCAATGACTTCGGGAACACTCTCAGGATATTGATAAACAACATCTCAGAATAGACAGGGCACATTTTATTTTTTATAGCAGCATATAGCTTGCTATGTAAGTTGGTACCTCGTAATGTATATCCCCTATAGGGCCGGCGAGGCACCAAATAGCGGAAGTGACTTTTTAATAACTGAAAAGCAAGAAAGCTGTTGAGTTAAAAGCACTAGTACTCAAATAATTTTAGGGGGATTTGTATGAAA
Source organism: Bacillota bacterium (assembly GCA_023405875.1). GTDB lineage: Bacteria > Bacillota > Clostridia > Lutisporales > Lutisporaceae > BRH-c25. The sequence continues at coordinate 791 of JAEXXN010000215.1, forward strand.
GTATTCAAAAGCAGAAAATCTATCTGGCTGGTCATAGCAGTTGTTATAATAGCAGTAATTGGAATGGGGTTTTTGAACAGCAGGAAAGCGGGCCCCGGGGGTGCGGCTCCTGCGGGAAATATGCAGGCCGGTGCCGAGGTTGTAATCAGTGTAGAAACCCGGGAGCTTGCACCTTCGACCATCGAGCAGTATGTAAAGGTGTCATCAAAGGTAACGGCAAATAATGAAATACCAGTTATACCCAAGGTAAGCGGAACGGTGAAAAATGTGTACGTTAATCTGGGGGATACGGTAAAGGCCGGCGATGTTCTTTTTGAAATAGACGATACCGGCCTGCGCCTCGCAGCAGAGCAGGCGGCTGCTTCTCTTGCTTCGGCCCAGGCCGGCTATGATATAAATATAGGGGCGACTCTGGAGAATACGGTAACACAACTGCAAGCCTCCGTCGATTCCTATGAAATACAGTACAGCGACCTGCTCAAGGACCTTGAAAACACAAAAGCTTTATATGAGGCCGGTGCAGCGTCGAAGCAGAGCCTTGACGCTTTGCAGTCCGGTGCGGATAAGCTAAAGCTGCAGCTTGACACTGCAAAGGAGAATCTGAGGCTGACCAGGGAAACTACGATAGAAGGGACAAAGAAATCAGCACAGGCTGCTTTGGAGCAGGCGAAGCTGGCATACCAAAACGCACAGACGCAGTTGAGCTATACAAAGGTAAGGGCGGAGATCGACGGTGTAATCAGTACACGCAATGTGACGGTGGGTTCCATGGCCTCCATTCAGAGCCCGGCCATGACTATAGTAAATACCGATAAGCTTAAGTTCTCCTTTAATATACCTGAGGATTACATAAACAAGATAGCAGTGGGCTCAAAGGCATATATAACAGTATCTGCGGCCTCTGAAAAACCCTATGAAGGCACTGTGACCTATATTTCACCTGCAGCAAACAGCAATACCCTGCTGTACCCGGTGGAAATATACATTGAAAAGACTGACGACAATATAAAGCCGGGGATGTTTGCGTCCCTGAAGCTTGTTGTGGACAGAAAGGAAAATACCGTTTCTGTTCCTTTGAATGCCATTATTGAAAAGGGCGGCGACAGATTCGTATACATAGTTGACGATCAGAAGGTCGCTCACAGGAGGGCAGTTGAAACAGGGATAAAGAATGATGAGAATATTGAAATAACAAGCGGTGTCCGGAACGGAGAAAAGATAGTCGTTGTTGGGCAGAGCTTCCTCAATGACGGAGCCGCTGTCAATGTTACAGCCGCGAATTGAGATTTTGTAAAGAAAGGACTGATGAATAATGGATTTAACAAAAATTTCAATTAAACGGCCTGTAGCGGTTTTTGTAATGATGTTTATAGTAATTATCCTCGGAGTCGTGTCCCTGAGCAAAATGCAGATGGCTCTGACTCCCGAAATAGATATACCTGTGGCGCTTGTTATGACCAACTACTCGGGAGCAGGTCCCGAGGAGGTTGAAAGCCTTGTTACTCAAGCAATTGAAGGAGCAGTATCCAATGTAGAAGATATAGATACCATACAATCGATATCCATGGAGGGCATATCGGTGGTGATCGCTCAGTTTAACTACAGTGTGGACCTGGATAAATCGGTAAACTCCATAAGGGACAAATTGAGTATGATCGAGGATATGCTCCCTGACGATGCGGGTTCGCCTACCATCATGAAAATGGATATGAACGCTATGCCCATAGCACAGATCATTGTTTCCTCAGACAGTATGAACAGTGATGAATTGAAAGCATTTGCAGAGGACAACATACAGCCCCGCATAGAAAGACAGATAGGAGTAGCTTCTGTAGACGTTACGGGGGGACATGAAAAAGAGATAAAAATCCAGATCGACCCTGAACGGATGGAGGGCCTGGGGCTCACGATGCAGAGCGTCGGGGCGGTGCTTTCTGCGGAGAATATCAACCTGGCTGCAGGGAGCATTGAATATGGGGACAATTCACTCACCATAAGCAGCAAGCTTAAGCTGGAAAGTATTGAGGATATAAGGCAGACCCCGATAAAGCTCAACAGTGGGATTGTAGTTCAGCTCCAGGACATCTCGGAAATATCCGAGACCGACAAGGAGATACAATCGATCAGCCGCTATAACGGCGAGCCTTGCCTTAGCCTTTCGGTGACAAAGGCCAGCGATGGAAATACTGTTACAACGGTAAACGCCATCAAGAAAGAACTGGAAGATATCAAAAAGGATTTCAGAAATGTGCATGTAGCCATTGTAAATGAATCCGGAAGCATTATTGAAAGCTCGGTAAAGGATGTTATTTCCAACATCTTCACCGGTGCGGCCCTTGCCATAATAGTACTTTTCGTTTTCCTGAAAAATGTGGGCTTGTCGGGTATTATTGCGATTTCCCTGCCATTGTCCATTATTTGCACCTTTGTTCTGCTCTATTTTTCCGGAACAACATTGAACCTGGTCTCCCTGGGCGGCCTTTCCATAGGTATCGGTATGCTTATAGACAGCTCTATAGTCGTACTGGATAATATCTACAGGTACAGGACTGAGGAGGGCTATGGAAAGGTGGAAGGAACCTACAGGGGGACAAAGGAGGTTGCCCTTGCGGTAACGGCAGCAGCCCTTACAACAGCCGTTGTCTTTGTGCCGTTTCTATTCACCGAAGGACTTGTAATGGAAATGATGTCAGACCTTGCGCTGGCGGTTGTCTTCTCAAACCTTATGGCGCTTTTGGCAGCATTGACGGTTGTTCCCATGCTGAGCGCAAATTATGTGAACAATTTACACAGGAACCATGCGCCGAAGCCGTTTGGCTTCATAAATAAACTGCTGGATATGTTCGACAGGCTTATGAAAGGCCTTGAAGGCATGTACCGGAGGCTGCTGAGCTGGGCCTTGGGGCACAAGAAGAGAACGCTGTTTGTGATACTTGGCATTTTTACAGCATCGCTTTTCCTGATACCCTTCGTAGGTATGGAGTTTATGCCAAGCTCCGACGAGGGCACCTTCAACGTATCGGTGGAGGCTCCCAAGGGGAGCAAGCTGGAGGTTGTGAACGGTCTGTCCCTAAAGGTTGAAGAAATACTGGAGGCTATTCCTGAAATGGAATCAATGACAGTCTCGATGTCCGGCTCTTCAGGAGGAATGATGATCATGATGGGCGGCGGAAGCAGCACAAGTACCATCAGATGCACCTTGACAGACAAGACTGAAAGAAGCAGAGGCCTTGATGAGATAATGGAGGACGTGAGGAACCTCACAAAGAATATTGCAGGGGTGAAGATCACGGTGTCCTCAGCCTCCAATATGAGTGCTATGGCAGGGGGCGGAGTAACGGTCGAAATCCACGGCGACGACCTGGACACCCTGAAGGAAATAAGCAGCCAGATAGAGACACAACTGGCAAAGCTGGAAGGAACCAGGCAGATAAGCAGCTCCCTGGAAGAACAGGATAAGCAGGTCTCCCTCAGGATAGACAAGGATAAAATCAGGCAATACGGGCTTACCGGCTCGGCAGTTGCCTCGCAGGTTAAAAATATGATTTCCGGGTATACCGCCACCACTCTGAAGGTCAATGGAGCTGAAAAGGATGTCAGGATTGCATATCCCGATGAGTATGTAACAACCCTTACAAACCTCGGAGACATTACCATCAGTACAGGTACCGGTGCATATATACCGCTTTCCTCTGTTGCGGAGATTGTTATGGATGGTGTGCCGACGACTATACAAAGGTCCGACCAGACCCGTTATGTCACCGTTACCTGCGATGTATTCGGACGTGCGGCCGGAAGCCTGGGAAACCAGGTGCAGGCTATAATAGACCGGATGAGCTTCCCGGAGGGTTATACAGTGTCTCTCGGGGGAGCCAATGAAATGATGAATGAGACCTTCAGCTCCCTTGGGTTGGCAATACTGCTGGCCATTGTGCTGGTATATCTGGTCATGGCGGCGCAATTTGAATCGCTGGTTGATCCCTTTATCATAATGTTCACCATACCCCTGGCCTTTACTGGAGCGATACTGATGCTCTTTGTGACCGGCACCTCCATCAATATGATGGGGCTTATAGGTTGCCTGGTACTGGTCGGTATAGTTGTAAGCAACGGTATTATACTCATTGACTATACCAATACCTTAAGGAACAGGGACGGATACGGACTGGAGGAAGCCACTCTGAAGGCCTGCCCTACAAGGCTGAGGCCGATACTTATGACAGCACTGACTACCATCATCGGAGAGTTTCCGGTCATATTCTCCACCGGCTCCAACAGTGAAATGCTGAGGGGGATGGGGCTTGTAATAGCCGGAGGGCTTGCGACCTCAACCTTCCTGACACTTTTATTCGTGCCGATACTATATATCTATTTTGACAATTTTGCAAGCTGGGTAAAGAAAAAGCTGAGGATAAAGCCCAGGATGCCCAGGGCGGAGCTGGAGCATAAGCTTAATGAAGGTATATAACGAGGGGAAAGATGTTCCCCAACTCCATAGGGGCGGTACTACTTTTGTTATCCAACAGGCGGTGAGCATATATCCCGCCTCGTTGAAACTCCCGGGTAGGTTTTTGCAAGTCTGCAAAAACCCTAATTGAAATCTTGTTATAAAACAATAATCCGGGCAGGGGTGTTCCCCCTCCCGGATTTTCGCTTATTACGGTTATATCACTTCAATAACAGTTTTCAAAAGATCCTCGTCCCTTGAGGAGCTTCCCGCCATTATCTCAAATTGTCCAGGCTCTGCCACGGTTTTGTTATTCCTGTCCACAAGTGAAAGGGAAGCTACCGGTATGGTGATTTCAACCGTCTTTTTTTCTCCCGGCTCAAAGCTCACACGGGTGAAGCCCTTTAATTCCTTTACAGGCGTGGTGACGGAACTGTATATATCATTTATATACAGTTGTACCAGCTCTATTCCTGCATATTGTCCCCGGTTATGCACCTTTACCGAAACAGTAAGCTTATCCTCGACGGTAAGCCTTGAGGAGGAAACCGAAAGCTCGGAATACTCATAATGATTGTAGGACAGTCCGTAGCCGAAGGCGAAAAGGGGCTCGGCGGTCATTTCCACATAACTGTTTCCGTGCCAGCCCGGCAACTGGTTGTAATACACAGGTAGCTGCCCCACATGCTTCGGGAAGGATATGGGCAGCTTTCCGCAGGGATTGAAATCCCCGAAGAGAATGGAGGCTATTGCATTGCCCCCTTCCATTCCGGGATTCCAGGCCTCAAGGATTGCATCGGCATTCTCCTTTATCCATGGGACGGTAAGGGGTTTTCCGTTTATAAGCACTACAACCAGGGGCTTTCCTGTCTCCTTGAGAGCTTCAAGCAGCTTCTGCTGTCCTCCTGTCAGGCCAAGCTCCGCTCTGTCCCGGGCCTCGCCGTTCAGGATCACATCGTCGCCCACAACAGCGATTATAATATCGGACTTCTGTGCATTCACGACTGCCTGTTTTATTTGCGAACAATCCGGCTCATGTATGTCACAGCCCTTTGCGTACAATATTTCGATGCCGCCTGAGCGCCTTCTCAGACCGTCGAGCACTGTAACTACAGGACTTGTATCATATTCAGGGTGGTAGGAAAGTGTGGATTCCCTGACCCTGGACAGGTCCCTTGCTCCGAAGGACCAATCGCCTAACTGGGCTTCTACCGCATCACAGTTTGGACCTATCAAAGCAATTTTCATGATTTTATCTGAAAGAGGAAGGATTTTGCTCTGGTTTTTCAGAAGAACTATGGATTCCAGGGCGGTGCGATAAGCAGCCTGCCTGTGGCTGTCGCAGCCTATTATCTCCCGGGCGCTGCCGGTATCGGGAAAACGCTTGCCGTCAAAAAGCCCGAGTTTGAACTTCAGCTCCAGTATCCTCCTGCATGCCTCGTCTATATACTCT
>JAEXXN010000216.1 GCA_023405875.1 Bacillota bacterium
TAATATTGAGGGGCTTGATCCTTCCGGCTTTGATTTCCTCAGCTTCAGCCCCGGAGCTTTCAGGGCTTATGTGTACTTCCCTGGCCATACGGTTCCATAGCGGAAGTGAGATCAGGAGCAGGACGGATAAAGAAAATTGAAGTATGGAAACAGTAAAATACCCGCTTCTCCAGGAGTTTTGCTGTGCAATAGACCCGGACATGATAAAAGGCCCCATGGTGGCTCCGATCCCCCAGAAGCAGTGCAGCCAGCTCATATGGTGTGCCTTGTAATGGGTAGCCACATAGTTGTTCAATGCTGAGTCCACAGAGCCGGCTCCCAATCCCAGGGGCACCGCCAGGACAAGAAGCCAGACCAGGGAAGGTGAAAAAGCGAAGCCCAAAAGGGCGGAAGCTGTTATCAGGCAGCTGCCCAGGGTTATTATACCGGTGCTCAGGTGCTTATGGACAGCTCCGCTTGCAAAGCTGGAAATTATGGTGCCTCCGGCAATAAACATTGAGACCAGGCCCGCAGCCTCAAAGGGCGCTCCATATTCCGACTGCATAAGCGGCCATGCTACTCCCAGCAAAGAATCAGGCAGTCCCAGACTTATAAAAGCCATATAAATTATCAATAGGAAAAATGTAGCCACCAGGTTATACCTCCAAAGGTTTTTTTCTCGCCAAGCTGATGTCCGGCTCCAGCTGCGAAAGGGTCTGAACGATAAGGCCGGACTGATAATCTGCAGCAAAGCTTTCAGACAGCTGGACAGCAGGAAGGATGTTTTGAGGCAGCCGTGCGGCACACCTTTGTGTTATAGCTGCTATATGGGCTTCACTCAAAAAATCGCCGTTAAGGATGATCCTATCCGGATTAAGGACGCCGCAGATCGTTACTATAAGCCGGGCTGCCGCCTCATTAAATGAATCGGCTGAAGAATACAAGGTCTCATTCCATTTTACATCCAGGGGGATTGTGCCTATCTCACCTGCAAAATTGCTTTTTCCCCTGAGCAGCTTTCCGTTAACAAAAATACCGGCTCCCGGCAGATGACGGTCAGGGAAATAAAGGTATGCCAATATGCTGTCGTCAGGCAGCCTGCACCTGCATGTAAATCCGATTGCAGCAGCATTCACGTCATTTTCCACAATAACCGGGAGCCTGAATAGGGTGCTGAAATGCCCGGTCAGGGAGGTTCCTACAAGCCCTTGATAGTCAGATAAGATTATCCTCCCATTTTCATCAATTCCGGGATGGCCGAAACCAATCGCTTGAATGGACGGAAAAGATACGACGAGAGGCCGTATTATTTCTTCAAGGGTCTTTATATCGATGCTTTCAACAGCCGTATCAGAAGTATTCACACTCATTCCTGCCAGATCTGCTATAGTGCTCCGGATTGTGATGCGTCCGTCCTGCTCAAATGGAAAAACAACAAGGACGTGGGCAAAGGAATTATTATAGAGATACTGACGGGCAGGCCTTCCGCCCCTTGAGGGGGACAGCTCCGACTCAAACACTTCATTTTGCAGCATTAAAAAATGCAGGACTGTTCCTACCGTAACAAGGCTCAAGCCGGTCTCTTCCGCAAGCTGCTGCTTGGTAGCAGATACTTTTGTCTTCAGGGCTTTTCGTACAAGGTTGATATTGATTTCTTTAATAACAAGGGCATTTCCGCTTATATCCTTCATAAAAAGCACTCCTTATTAATATACTTATTAAAAGTGTTTTAATAAGTGTTGAAGTAAATATATCATATCCCGCATTCACTGTCAAATATAAGTATTGACTTGAAGAATGTCCCCATAACAGATTAATTATGTAAAATACTTTTCGCCAAATATATAATTTGGTATAGTTAAATAGAATGTAAAGGAAAAGGAGTATTAGAATGAGCTTTATAGACCTGCACATACATACTGTGTACAGCAATGACGGGGAGTACGAGCCGGTGGAAATAGCGGACCTGTGCCTTCAAAAGGGGATCAGGTATTTTTCCATTGCCGATCATAACAGTATAAAGGCCATAGATGAAGCAATGTCGTACTGCAAGGACAAGGATATAAAAATGCTTCCCGCGGTAGAGCTGGATTGTACCTTTGAGGGCATAGACCTGCATGTATTGGGCTATGGAATAGACTATCACAGTCCGGTATTCGACGAAATCGAAGAGGATATACTCCGGCAGGAGCAGATAGCCTCACAGAAACGTATAAAACTGGTACGGGAGGCCGGTATAGATTTTTCGGAGGAAGTAATCGCCGCTTTGTCACGGAATGGTGTCGTCACTGGAGAAATGATAGCCGAAGCAGCCATGAAGTTCGATGAAAAGCATAATAACAAGCTGCTTAAGCCATATTATGAGCATGGTTCCAGAAGCGATAATCCATATGTCAACTTTTACTGGGATTTTTGCGCCCAGGGGAAACCTGCCTATGCTGAAGTAAAGTTCATCAGCCTGCAGCAAGCTGTCGGAGTGATAAAGGGAAGCGGCGGAATACCCGTTCTGGCACATCCCGGAAACAACATAAAGGATGATTTATCAAAGCTGGAGGCTATTATTTCCTGCGGTGTCGCAGGAATAGAGGCTTACAGCAGTTATCATAATGAAAAGCAGGTAGCATTGTATAAGGAATACGCTAAGGCGAATAAGCTGCTCATAACCTGCGGCAGTGATTTTCACGGAAAAACCAAGCCCCGGGTATCCCTGGGATGTTCAGAGTGTGAGGAGGAAGATATAGCAGATTTTTTAGAGTTAACGGTATTTAACAAAGTAGGAATATAGAAAATAATGTCGAAATATATCAATAAGAAATGCATGGAGAACAACAACGCCGCAGAGACAGCTATTCCCTTATGGGACAGCGAGTTGTGCGTATCGGCTTAATAGTCTCACTGGGGGGATATAATATGACGGTTTGCAAAAATAATTCTGAAACAGTACACAGGCTGAGAAAAGGGTATATTGCAGCATTGAGCATACTGCTTCTCATGCTGCTGTTAAGCAATGTGATAATACAATACGCTATTTATTCCAATGCAAATGACTCAAGGGTCATAAACATAGCGGGCCGTCAGCGGATGTTGAGCCAGCGTATCAATAAGGCGGTCTTAGGAC
>JAEXXN010000248.1 GCA_023405875.1 Bacillota bacterium
GGATACCAGTATTTAACAGATACTGGTATCTGTTATTCTCCGTCAGGCAACTGTTATGTAAATTTGAGAGGAGCCTAATATATGTTAAGTATTGAACAAATTCATTCCCTGGATATGCTGATACAATATGCTGCCATCATAAAGGAGCTTACAGGTGAGGATATAGCAACCATGGTATGTGATACTGAAAAGTTCCTGAGCTATAATCCCGGAAAGACTTTGAATTCGCATACGAAGCCGGGGACGCCGCTGCCGCAGGTGTCGATACTCAGAAAAAGCATGGAGCAAAGAAAGCAGATCAGCGAGACCATCCCCAAGGAGGTATACGGTATAGCCTTCAGGTCTACGGCGACACCTGTAATGGATGAAGAAGGCAACATCATCGGTGCCATCTCAATATCCAAAGATATTGAAACAAAAAATAAAGTTATCGGAGTGGCGGAAAATCTGTCATATTCTCTGGATGAGATATCAAAAGCAATAGCAGATATATCCTCAAATGCACAGGAGCTTGCATTATCACAGACCGGGATGGTTGCTTCCGCGAAGGAAGCACTGGCCAGAATGCAGGAAACAAACAAGGTGCTTGATATTATAAAGGGTATAGCCAGCCAGACAAATATGCTGGGATTGAATGCGGCAATTGAAGCCGCAAGGGCCGGTGAGCACGGGAGAGGCTTCAGTGTGGTTGCAGAAGAGATCAGGAAGCTATCCTCCGGCAGCAGTGAAGCGGTTGACAGGGTAAATGGCATACTGCTGAAATCAAATGAGGCAATAAACAAGATAGTAGACGAAATAGACAGGAACAGCTCGGGAACACAGCAGCAAGCTGCTGCAACAGAGGAGATAAACGCTTCAATAGAAGAGATCGATTCAATAGCAGACGAATTGGTGGCATTAGGCAAGACTTTGTGATGCCATTATTAGTAAAGGAGGAGAGCCTATGAAGCCATCCTATAAATATATTGGTAAGAATTTTCCCATTCAGGATGCTGAGCTGAAGGTAACAGGCGAACAGAAGTACCTGGGTGATATCAAAATACCCGGCATGCTGTATGCCAAGGTTGTCTTCAGCGATATAGCCCATGGAAGGATAATATCCATAAACACAGAAAAGGCAAAGGCTTTTCCCGGTGTTGCGGCAGTATTTACACATGAGAACACTCCAAAGGAGTGCTACAATAATTATGCCTTTTACGTGGATCAGATGGTGCCCAAGGATGAGCGGCTGCTTACCGACAAAGTATGTTTTGTCGGAGACCGGGTCGCTGCTGTTGTAGCGGAAACCGCAGATATTGCTGAAAGGGCCGCTGACCTGATTGAGGTTGAGTATGAGGAACTGAAGCCGTTGCTGAGTATGGAAGAGGCGCTGGAGGAAAAGGAGAACGAAATACATCCGGGAGGAAACCTCCTTAAAGAGTCGGAGCTGAACCATGGTGACGCCGGAAGTGCCGTAGCCGCTGCCGGATTGACCTTTTATGACAGGTTAACGACCCAGAAGGTGCACCATGCGGCAATGGAAACACATATCTGCATTGCCGATTATGACAGGCTGGGCTGTCTGACCATATGGACCCCCTGCCAGAGCGTCTTCGGAGTGAGAACAGTAGTGGCGGATATGCTGAAGCTTTCCTATAACAAGGTGAGGGTCATCAAAACGGTTATGGGCGGGTCCTTCGGATCAAAGCAGCAATCAATACTCGAACCGCTGACAGCATATATGGCCATGACGCTGAAAAGGCCTGTCAGGCTTTGCTATAACAGGAGAGAGACCATACTGAGCACAGTTACCAGAACTGCAACGGATATCAGTATAAAAACAGGCGTTACACCGGAAGGCAGCATCCTGGGCTGCTGTATTACCGCCATGACGGATGCAGGCGCTTATGTCGGAAACACCAATGACCTGTCTGTGGCTATGGGCAAAAAGGCTTTCAGGGTATACAGGATACCCAATCTGAATTATAAAGTAAAAAGCATACTTACCAATACACCTGTTTCGGGGGGCTGCAGAGGCTGGGGCGGACCCCAGATATGCACCGCAATAGAAGTTCACTTTGACAGGATAGCAAAAGCCTTGGGAATGGACCCGGCGGACTTCAGGCTGAAAAACCTGGTTTATCCTTACGATATGGAGAATGTTACGAAAATAACTCTCGGTAATGCAAGAATAAGGGAATGCCTTACGGAGGGTATAAATAGCTTTAACTGGTATGAACGGAAAAGGGAACAAAAGGGCAAGGGCCGTTTCAGGAAAGGGGTCGGTCTGGCCTGTGCAGGCCATGTGAACGGTTTCTACGGGAAGATCCAGGATATGTGCGCCATGACGCTGAAAATGAATGAGGACGGCAGCTTTATACTGAATACCGGGACCCATGAGCAGGGGTGCGGTACCTTGATAAGCCTGGCGCAGATATCGGCGGAGGTACTTCAGGTCGAGCCCTCAAGGATAACGGTATTGGAGGCCGACACAGAGAGAAGCCCCTATGACCTGGGTACCTTCTCCAGCAGGGTAACCTACGTAGCCGGAAAATGTGCCATGAAGGCTGCTGAGAAGCTTCTCAAATTAATATTTGAACAAGCGGCAGCCATGCTTAATACCTCCACAACCTATCTGGTACACCAGGATGATTTTGTTTGGGCCCTTGGCAGCGGAGAGAAAAAACTGAGCTTCCGGGAGATAGCAGTATCAGCGCAGGTAAAGCGTCAGCAGGAGCTTATAGTGACCGAATGCTACAGCAATGTTTCAAATCCGGGTGCCTATGGTGCCCATTTTGCAGAGGTACTGGTGGATACTTATACCGGAAGGGTAAGGGCCACCGATTATCTGGCGGTTCACGACGTAGGAAGGGTAGTAAACGCAGGAATGGTAGAGGGACAGGTGATAGGGAGCGTACAGATGGGTATAGGCTATGCGCTTTGTGAGGAAATCAGATTTGACAACAAGGGAAGGCCGACAAACAGCAGCTTTGCAAAATATACCTTAATAAATTCACCCGATATGCCCCAGGTGAAATGCAGATTCCTGGAATATGGAGAGGATGACGGACCCTTCGGTGCAAAGAGTCTGGGAGAGGTTGCCGTTATACCTGTAGCAGCGGCTGTTGTAAATGCAGTGAATGATGCCTTGGGAATCACACTGTCAAGCCTTCCGCTGACACCGGAAAAAATTATAGAGTCCCTGGGGGAAGAGCCGGATCCAATGGAGGTGCAGGCATGAAAATATCATTTAAAGTAAACGGCAGAAGCTTTATTGAAGATGTAGACCCTACCCTGAGGTTGATCGATGTATTGCGGGAAAAGCTGGGGCTGACCGGAACCAAGGAGGGCTGCGAAGAGGGCGAATGCGGCTCCTGTACGGTTATTTTCGACGGGGCGGCGGTATGCTCTTGCCTGGTTATGGCCCCACAGCTTGAGGGCAAGGAAATATATACGGTGGAATCTCTCGGGGAGGACGGCCAGCTTGAACTGCTCCAGAAGGCCTTTGTAAGAAACGGTGCCGTGCAGTGCGGATATTGCACTCCGGGTATGCTGATGTCCGCAAAGGCGCTTCTTATGAAGAACCCCAATCCGACTGAAACAGAAATACGTATTGCACTGTCAGGGAATTTATGCAGATGTACAGGGTACAATCAGATAGTAAAGGCTGTAAAAGAAGCAGCAGGCTGTACCAATTAATATAAAGAGGTGTCATGGATGAAAGAAATGCGCGTGAGCTCACCTAAAAGTACAGCGGAATTGGTGGATACCCTGGCAGCATCTGAAGGCAGATACTTGCTGCTGGCCGGTTGTACTGATATATTGGTGGATTTGAAGAAACACCTGAAGGGCTGTGAGCTGATAATAGACCTTTCGGGTATTGATGAGATGCGTTTTATAAAGGTTCAGGACAATGAGCTGATTATAGGGGCATTAACGACCTTTACCGAGCTTTCAGAATCACGGCTGGTAAGAGAGGGTGCTCTTTGCCTGGCACAGGCGGCTGAATCGGTGGGTTCGCCTCAAATCAGAAACAGAGCATCAATAGGAGGAAATATAGCCAATTGTTCCCCTGCGGCAGATTCCATCCCGGCATTGCTGGCCCTTGATGCATGGATAAAATATACTGACCAAAAAGGATGCATATATAAATCAGGGCTGGAAGACTTTCTGGACAATAAGGGCAAGGCGGATGGGGAGAAAGTATTTATTGAGTGTATAGGTATTCCCCTGAAAGAAGCTTCAGGCTTCAGCGGCTTTGAAAAGCTAGGTTCGAGAAGTGAAGTCACTATTTCAAAATTAAGCCTGGCCGTCAGCTTTACCCTTGACGACAAAGGAAGGATCGTTAATCCCAGGCTCGCGCTGGGCTCTGTCGGTAAAAGGGCGGCAAGGATAAAAGCCGCTGAAAAGCTGATGGAGGGAAGGATGCCCGGGGACGGGCTGACCGGAGAACTGGGGTCCCTGCTCTCAAAGGAAATTGAAGAAAGGCTCAAGGAGAGAGCATCAATGCCTTATAAGAAAAAAGCCGTTACAGGCTTGGTTGAGGATTTGTTCAAAAAATAAAAAATAGATTTACTGCCAGGCATGTGCCTGGCATTTATATTGATACTTATTGACTGAATATTGATGCAACTGTTATAATAATAGTATGTTAAAATTATATTGATTAGTCAATATAATATTTATAATAACTTATCACACATACTATTTATTTCTTTCTTACTATCTTTCTTCAAAAACTATTTATTTGTCATATTAATTGAGTATATGTAATATCATTTTTGAGCATATGAGCTATCTGTATTGTATTCCTGTCCCAGTTGTGTTTACAAGCGGTTAGAGCTTCACCAAAGGTGGGCCGTGGCCGCAGTAATAAAAACTATAATAATGTGGAGGGATTGTATGAAAGAGAGATTGAGAAAAGCCATGTCACTGGTACTGGCGCTGACCATTGCAATGACTCTTGTTGCAGGCTGTTCAAAACCGGAAACAGCTCCTGCCGATAACACCGGTGGAGAGCCTGCGGCTCCGGAGGCAAAGAAAATGAAGGTATCTGTTATACTTTCAGGACCAATCAGCGATATGTCATGGAATGCGACAGCCTATAACGGACTCAAAAAGATTGAAGCCCTTGGGGCAGAGATATCCTATCAGGAGAATGTTCCGGTTTCCTCCCTTGCAGACAGTATAAATACATACGGCTCAGAAGGCTATGATGTAGTATTCCTGAGCACCAACAGCTATGAAGACATAGGAGCACAGTATGCTCCCCAGTATCCCAAAACACAGTTCATACTTATCAACGGAAAAGCATCCCATGGGGATAATCTTGTAGCACTTCAGATTGCAGATGAGCAGCAGGGCTTTCTGATGGGCGCGGCGGCTGCACTTATGAGCAAGACCAAGAGCGTCGGCTTTGTCGGCGGCTCGGAAATACCGCCGATCATCAACGGAAGAAAAGGCTTTGAGCAGGGAGCCAAATATATTGATCCAGGTATAAAGGTAAACGCTACTCTGATTGGCAACATGGACAATGTAAACCAGGCAAAGGAAACTGCAAAGGCAATCCTGGAATCAGGTGCGGACGTTGTTTCCCCAATGTGTAATGCGGCCAGCCTGGGAGTATTGCAGGCTGCTGAAGAAAAAACCGGAGCAAAGACTGTAGGCTCCAGCGTAGGCCAGGAGAAAAATGCTCCGAAGTCTATGGCTATCAATATCGGCAAAGATACTGATATTGCCTATGAAACTGCATATAAGAACTTCCTGGAAGGCAAGCTCGGCAAGGAAGTTATCAAAATGGGAGCGGCTGAAGGAGTTATATTCCTGACAGATTGGTTTGACGCTGCCAACGATGTTCCAAATGATGTACGTGAAAAATTGCAGGCTATATATGATGATATGGCTGCAGGCAAAATAACAATTAACCTGCAGTAGGAGCTACTGAAATAAATAAACTGAAGTAAATAATAAAGCTTTGTCGGGACTTTTGCAGTTCCGATAAAGCTTTATTTAGAAAAATTTCACTATAAATTTTCAGGAGGGG
>JAEXXN010000296.1 GCA_023405875.1 Bacillota bacterium
GGCAGTCATATCGTAGGCTATGAAGCGTTGCTGAGGGATGCTTCTGAATTTGCTGTCTCACCAATAGAAATTTTCAGGGAGGCAGACAAAAAAGGCCAGCAGAATGCCCTGGACCGTATATCAATAAAAACAGCATTAGAGTCTTATAAGGATGAAGTCAATCCTTTATTCCTCAATATTTTTCCTTCCACTCTGATGGAAAAGGGCTTTTTAGACTGGTGGGATAAATATGCAGCCTTTCATAACAATGTTGTTCTGGAACTCCTGGAGAATGAACCTATAAGGGATTGGGAGCTTCTAAAGCAGGTGACGAAGGAGCTTCAGCGTAGAGGGGTAAGAATAGCGGTTGATGACATGGGTGGAGGCTATTCCTTTTTCCAGCAGTGGATAGAGCTGGATCCGGACTTTATAAAGCTGGACCGGTATTTTGCAGAGAATCTTTCCATAAGCTCCCGGAAGCAGAAAACTGTAAGCAGCCTGGTAGACTTACTTTCGGAAACAACAGAAATAATCATTGAGGGTATAGAAAAGAAAGAGGACCTTGATATTGCAGAGCGTTTAGGAATAACCTATGCTCAGGGTTTTTTCCTTGGAAGGCCGTCTCCTTTGGAGAAGCTTTTATAGGTATCTTCAAAAACGACTATAGGATTTACTGCAGCTCCCTTTGAGGGTGCTTTTTCATGTAATCCGGTAATTTTGACCCTCATAAGGTCCCAGGCAAGTCGGGACAAGGAGGATAACGGATTAAACATATGGAGCCTGCAAGGAGTCTCACGGATGATTAAAGGGAAGGGCAAAAAACAGCCCTTTCCTTTATCTAATATTCTGTATGGATGGCGGTGTAGCCAAAAACAAAATGATAATGTCCATTATCCAAGGTGGTTATGCACTGGAAAAAATGCAGGTGACCCTCTTCCACCTCGATATCCGGGCTGGTTATTATAGAGTAATAATGTACATGTCCATTATCCTCACTGGTATAGCCGGATATATAGTGGACATGCCCGTCAAAATCAGGGTTTTTGGTTGTTATCCCGGAGAAGTTATGAGAATGTGAAGCCGCTCTGCTGGTTTTACTCTCAAAGCTGTGACTATGAAGCTCGTCATACATTTTATGCACCCCCTTCTATCAGTTTATGCGGCTTCACTCCACATGGTTATCACCCTGGAGAAATTAACACACAGTTAACAGGAAGTTTTCAAAAAACATACAGATAAGCCGGCAGCAAGCGGGTATAATAAAATTGTAATCATGAGTGTTGCAAGACATTCACTGAAAATCCCCTTTTTCATATTTCCCTTTATTCAGGTACCGTCAACCCGGTGCCTTTTTTATTATATGGAAGCCTTTTTTATATTCAATTGAATAATGACGATTGTTGATGTATCATAATGTTAAATAAAACGCTGAATTGGTGGGAAGAGTATGAAAGCAAGGATTCTGGTCGTTGACGATGATTACAATATAGCCGATCTGATAAGGCTGTACCTGGAGAAGGAGCAGTATGAGGTAAAAACGGTATACTCCGGCAAGGCTGCCGTCGAGGAATTCCATTCCTGGGCACCCGACCTTGTCCTGCTGGATATCATGCTGCCGGAGCTGGACGGCTATGAAATATGCAGGCAGATACGAAAGGTAAGCAATATTCCGATCATTATGCTTACTGCAAGGGGAGAAACCTTTGACAAGGTGCTGGGGCTGGAGCTGGGGGCCGACGATTATCTGGTCAAGCCCTTTGAGCCAAAGGAGCTTACAGCCAGGGTCAAGGCAGTACTCAGGAGGACCATGAGCCCTGAAGGTAATGTTGAAGAAATAGTTTATCCGCAGCTCGCGATCAATAAAAGCGATTACAGCATCACATACCAGGGGAAAAAGGCGGACATACCGCCAAAGGAGCTGGAGCTGTTCTATTTTCTCGCAAGCCATCCAAACCAGGTATTTACAAGGGAACAGCTTCTGGAAAAGGTTTGGGGCTATGATTTTATGGGCGACAGCAGGACGGTGGACGTACATGTGAAAAGGCTCAGGGAGAAATTCAGCGACGAGGCCGGCAGGTGGGAGATAAAGACCGTCTGGGGGGTAGGCTACAAGTTTGAGGTGGGAGGATGAAGAACAGTATACGGAAGAAGCTGTTCATAACCTATGGAATAGCGATAATGATAGGTTTTGGAATATTGGCCCTGACGCTTCTCAGGATACTTGATCAATATTTCATTGAGAACAGGAAAGAGCTGCTTTATGACCAGGGCAAAAAGGTAGCCCGGGAAGCTGCACAGGTGCTATACCTGGGGAACGCAGATTCCCGGAGCCTGATCAATGATCTTCAGGTACTGGATAAGTTTCTTAATGCCCATATATGGGTAGTCAATGACAGCGGAATAATAGTCGCAGTGTCCGGCACCAACGAGGAGAAGCTCCTGGGGAGAAGCATCCGGGAATCGGACATGAAGGCGCTGGAAAAGGGGAACAGTATAGAAAGACGGGGAGATTTTGAGGGAATGCTGAAAGAGCCCTCTCTATCGGTAGGTTATCCCGTTTTTGTAAACAGCAGTTTTTCCGGTGGAGTGTTGGTACATGCCTCTCTGCTGGAAATTGAAAATAATTTCAGGGAAGCATACCGTCTGATCCTATGGGCTATCCTCATTTCGGTGGCTGTTGCTTATGGGATCCTGTACATACAGATAAGAAGGATATCAAATCCCCTGAGGGAAATCAGCGAAGCAGCCAAGGTCATTTCAGGGGGTGAATTCCAGAAGCGGCTCGATATCAATACTGGGGATGAGATAGAAGAACTGGGCAAAAGCTTCAACCACATGGCGGAATCCCTTGAAAAGATAGAGGAAAACAGGCGGAACCTTATTGCAAACATATCCCATGACCTGCGCTCTCCCATGACCTCCATAAGAGGCTTTATAGAAGGGCTTCTTGACGGAACGATACCTGAGGAAAAGCGGGAGCACTATCTGAATATAGTATTGGGAGAGAGCAAAAGATTGATCACAATGACCAATCAGCTTCTGGAGCTCAGCAATATGCAGCAGGGAAAGCTGGAGCTCCGTGAGGAGGCCTTTGAGCTTAACGAAACAATAAGAAGGAAGCTTGTTGCCTATGAAAAGAGTATAACGGAAAAGAAGCTCAATGTAACCTTATGCATACATGAGGAGAGAAGTATTGTATCATCGGATAAGGGACTGATTGAAAGGGTGATCTCCAACCTTATTGACAATGCTGTAAAATTTACGCCTGAAAAGGGCAGCATAGAAATAAAGACCTCGGAAAAAGCCAACAGTATCAGCGTGGATATCACCAATACCGGAACCTCAATAGATGCAGAAGAGCTTAACAGGGTCTGGAACCGCTTCCACAAGGGCGACGCTTCAAGAGGAATATACAAAGGAGGTTATGGCCTCGGCCTTGCGATAGTGAAGGAGATAATAAGTCAGTTGGGTGAAAAAATATCAGTTTCCAGCGGCGAGGATTTTGTGAGATTCAGTTTTACGATAAAAAAGGCTTAGGAGTAAAAAGCAACAATCGGAACGACACGGGGGTCGTTCCCTACAATATACCAGTTGTCATGTGTTGTCTGTAGGGAACGGCCTCCGTGCCGTTCCGTTCTTCTATGTCGCATCATCCTACAATTATATAACAATTCCAACCTGCACATAATTATCTGCTTAATTTATACTCACAATAAAAAAAATAGCAAAATGTTTACAATTTGTTCATATTCTGTTCAAATTTAATGGCTATACTTAGAACATAACATAGGGAATAATTCAAATTCATCAATAAGGAGGAAGAGTCATGAGCGAATATTTTAATAATAATAACGATAATAATGACAGCTTTGAAAATAATCAAAGCTATGTAAGCAGTGAAAACAATATACAGTTTTACAGAGAAGTGATCGAACGGAAGCCTGAAAAAAGTCCCAGAAAGTTTATTGCACTGGTGCTTGCTGCCGGACTTATAATAGGTACTGTGTTCGGCTATGGAATGGATAATTTCCTTCCCGATCCGGGCAATGCTTCCAACAAGGTATATGCATCGGCTGTGGAGAACACCAGGCTGGTATATAACGGGACAGTTTCACCGGTAGTGCCGATTGCTGAGAAGGTATCGCCCTCAATAGTGGCAATAAGCCTGAAGACTACAAGCAGGGACCTTTGGGGAAGAGTATATGAGGGCGGCGGAACAGGCTCGGGGATCATTATCGACAATCAGGGGCATATCGTTACAAACAACCACGTAGTAGAAGGTGCCAATAATATAACGGTAATACTCAGTGACGGTAAACAGCTGGAGGCCACGCTGGTAGGGCGTGATACCCAGACGGACCTGGCAGTTATAAAGGTTGATCCAAAGGGCTTGAAGGTCGCAGAGCTTGGAGATTCCTCAAAGCTTAAGGTAGGGGAGCTTGCAGTGGCTATCGGAAGCCCGATGGGCACAGAGTATGCAGGCTCGGTAACGGCCGGAATAATAAGCGGACTTAACAGAAAGGTCAGTGTTGGAGACAATTCAATAAAGCTTATTCAGACGGATGCAGCCATAAACCCCGGTAACAGCGGAGGCGCTTTGGTCAACAGCGACGGACAGGTAATAGGGATCAATACCATAAAGTTTGCACAGACTACTGTCGAAGGAATGGGCTTTGCAATACCTATAAATGAAGCAAAGCCGATAATTGAAAATCTTATACAGAACAAGAAGATATCGAGGCCTTATCTGGGCATCAGCGGCAGGAACATAACAGAAGAGGAAGTAAAACAGTACAAGGTTCCCAAGGGCGTATATGTAAGTTCCGTAGTTGAGTTCAGCGGAGCTGACAGAGCCGGAATCAGCAGGGGAAATATAATAACAAAGATCGGGGACAAAAAGACTGAGACCATTGAGGACCTGGTTGCCGAAATACAGAAGCACAAGGTCGGAGATGTGATACAGGTTGAAATATATGACCAGCTTAACGAGAGCAAGACTGTATCCGTGAAGCTTCAGGAAAGCAGTGATTGATAATTGAAATACGAAGGAAGTATATATAGGCCGCCCAGCGAGGCGTATAGTCTGATAATCCAGGCTACCATCGGCTGCTCCCATAACAGGTGTACCTTTTGCAGCATGTATAAGGACAAGAGCTTCAGAATAAGGCCTGTAGAGGAGATACTTGCAGATATTGAGGAATTCAGGGGAAGCGGCAGAAGGATAGACAGAGTATTTTTGGCTGATGGTGATGCCCTTGCCATGAAAACTGATGATCTGAAAAGGATACTCATAAAAATACGGGAGGTACTGCCTGGGTGTAAAAGGGTAGGCATATACAGCAGCCCGGGGGATATACTGAGAAAAACCGATGAAGAGCTTGCTGAACTGAAGGAGCTTGGACTTGGTATAGCATATATGGGAATGGAATCAGGAAGTGATGCTATCCTGAAAAGTATTAAGAAGGGCGTCACTTCCCGGGAAATGACAGAGGCAGGTAAAAAACTCAAAAGATCAGGGATAAAGCTGTCTGTTACTGTGATTTCAGGAATAGGCGGAAAAGCGGGATGGAAGGAGCATGCTCTGGAGTCTGCAAGAATTCTGAATGAAATCGACCCTGATTATCTCGGCTTGCTTACCCTGCTGGTAGAGCCGGGAACTGAGATGGAACAGCAGGTTGAAAAGGGCTTGTTTGAACTGTTGGGCCCAATAGAGGTTATGATGGAAACACGGATGCTTATAGACAACTTGAGGCTGAGCAACTGCGTATTCAGAAGCAATCATGCATCCAATTACTTTGCCCTCGCAGGAACTTTGCCTATGGATAGGCAAAGGC
>JAEXXN010000367.1 GCA_023405875.1 Bacillota bacterium
CCGGGAGACATGTTCTTCGGAATGTGGACGGCCTCGGTTCCGTTGTAGGAATACATGTTTTCGTTGCAGATCCTGTTATCCCTTTTCATATTGTCATAAAGCACCGTTCCGGGTATCGGAGTCAGAATATAGAACCGTGGGACGACTACCTTGTTCCTCTCTATAAAAGCTGCCATTCCTGCAATTGATGCGGCAGTATCTCCGTCAGCCCCTACGATCATCTCGGTGGATATATCGATACCCGCTTCCCTGATATTGCTCAACAATTCGGCATATTCACCAGGGTCTGCCCAGGATTTGCTTACGCTGTCCAGGCTCTCCCTGCTGGTGCTCTCCAGTCCGAAGCTCAAGGCTATGCAGCCGCTTTCTGCAGCAGCCTTCAGGAGCGGTTTGTTCTTTCCTATCTTTATCGAGCACTGGGACAGCCAGGTCATGCCCAGCTTGCCGATCTCCCTGCAAAGCTCGGCCATATATTCCGGATCTGAGTAGATATTGTCGTCCAGCAGCAGAAACCTTTTGAAGCCCAATGACCTTACATGCTTTATGTCCCTTATGACGGCTTCTATGTCTCTTCTGTAGTATTTATTATGATACAGGCAGTAGACAGAGCAGAAGCTGCAGCTATGAGGGCATCCCCTCCCGGCCTGCACCGGCAGGAAGTTTCCTATCTTCTTCCCCAGCAGCAGGTCATACCTGGGGACCGGGGTGTCCAGGCGGGACAGCCCTTTCTTGTAGAAAGGCTTAAGCCGGCCCATTTCAATATCCTCAAGTAAATCCTGCCACACCTCTTCCGCATCGCCGATTACAACAGCATCGCAGTATTTCCGGGCTTCTTCGGCCATCAGGCTGACCATATATCCGCCCATGACCACTGTCTTGCCGCGCTTTTTAAATTCCTGCGCGATTTCTATCGACCTTATTACCGCGTGTCCCATACTGCTTATGCCTATTACCTCCGCATCGGTGTCAAAGGGCACCTCCTCAATTGTCTCAAGGCACAGCTCCACCTCCCAGGCCGGTGGAGTAAGGGCTGCCAGTGCGGGTAACGCCAGGCCCACAAAATAAAGCTTGTTTTTCTTGACCAGCCTGCCCTTGCAGTCCCTTGGGGTGGGTTGTATCAGCAGCAGCTTCTTTTTCATGGCTCCCTCACGATCTTCTTCAGGTATTGAAGGGTAATACTCAATGCCCCCAAAGAAAGCTTGATATTCTCATATATACCGTATTGCCTTATCATTTTTAAGACATTTTGCGGATTCATGGTTATTTTGTAATAAAGCTTGACTATGTTCCAGTAATACCGGCGGGTCGATATGCGGCGGGGCTTAACGACCAGATGTGCTAAGTCCCACTTTTCATGCTCTTTCCGGTCGACCGCCAGCTCCTCCCTGTACTCCTCATACAGCGGAGTCCCCGGCAAGGGTGTAAAGGGCTGAAGGTTGATAAACTTCAGGTTCAGCTTGCGCAGCCAGACGTACAGGCTGTCAAACTCCCTGTCGCTCCAGTCAAGGCCCAGTATAAGGGTGCCGTAGCACTCCACACCGGCAGCTTTCAGCACACTTACCGCCTTTTCATTGACGGCCACCGAGCTCTGCTTGTTGTACTCCTTAAGCTCCTCCTGCTCACAGGATTCAAGTCCTACGATAACTGCCCTGAGGCCCTTTTCCGCAAAAAGCTTTATGACGTCCTCATTCTCTGCGATAAAATCCGCCCTGCCGTATATCAGGAACTTCTTGTCCAAGCCTCTCTCTCCAAGCAGGCGGCAGAACTCCATGACCCTGTCCCTGCTCACAAGGAAATTGTCGTCTACAATGTATACTTCCTCTTCTTCTATGGTCTCCAGCTCTTCTATTACCTCCTGAAGATCCCTGGTATAATACCTGCAGCCGGTGATCTGCCTGCAGAAGCAAAAGCTGCAGGAAAACGGGCAGCCGAAGGAGGTCTTCATTATGGCACAGGGATTGTGAAACATATAATAGTATTTATGCCTGTACCTTGCCACCTTTTTGCGGTCAGGAAGGGGATACTTAAAGTCTTCTTCCTTATTGCAGCCCGGATTGGCCTCGGTCCATACCCCTTCTATGCCTGAACCGCCGATTATACCCTGCCGGAGCTTATCCAGTATTTCGGCAAAGGTTTTCAACCCGTTGCCCTGTACTATATAGTCAATATCGGCATGGGCAAAATCCTCAGGGACTACCTCGGCGTGTACTCCGCCCACTATGACCCTGCATTTGCTGTCGGCCTGCTTGATGGCTTTTGCGTATTCCTTCACCGTATTCACATGGGAAATATATGCCGTGATTCCCACTGCCTCCGGCTTGAACTTATTTATAAAAAAGCCTACCGGCTTTTTCTCCAGTATCATGTCTATTATCTCAACCTCATGGCCTTTTCCCTCCAGAAAGGAGCTAAGGTATTCCAGTTCCAGAGGCTCGCATATCATCACATTTTGCAGGCCGATGGTCTCTTTATCAGGCTTTGGTCTGATGAGAAGGATCTTCATATATTCACCCCTGCTGCTTCTATTTTTTGAACCCGGTAAACATATATATCGAGGGCATAAAAAACCTTTCTTTTATATGTTCTGTCTCTATTCCTTTAAAATCTGCTTCAAGCATTTTTACAACTGCCCTTACCCCAGGATAGCTTGCGCTGCTGGTGGTCAGCTTTACAAAGGGCATTACAATTGAATCATAAAGGCTGTTCTGGGAGGCCTGGGCCATTATGAGGCAGCCGCCCTCGGCAAGCAGCCGGGAAAACTTTTGTATGACCGCGGGCTTGTCTTTATAATACGGAAAGGAATGTGAGCAGACTATAATGTCATAGCTCTTTCCATCCCCTCTGTACTCCTCGATGCCGGAAACCTCATAAGCAATGCTTGCACTTTTCCTCCCGGCTTCAGCTATCATCCCGGCGGAATAATCTATGCCTTTAAGCTCCAGGGTATAGCCATCGAATTCATCCCGTATATCCCGCAGAAGCTGTCCTGTCCCGCAGCCGGAGTCCAGTATCCGGTATTTCACATTCTTGTCTGCAATGATACCTTTAAGTCTGGTCACTATCCTTCTCCGGGTGGGAGAAAGCGAGTATTTCTGCACCCACAACCTTTCATACCTTTCCGCCCAAAAATCCCATATCCCTTCGTTATGCATCCTTATTACCCCGGCTTTCATAAAAAATGCGTCTCACGTCGCATTTTTTTCGCTAGGGAACCCTATGGTTCCCTTCGACGGATGTTCCATCCTGAGCACCCTCCTTCAACGGCAGGGGGCTCCTCCCCCTTGCATCCCCCATTGTATAGGAAATTTCACTTTCCTATACAATAAATAAGTCTCAATGCAAGCTCCTTAAAGGACCTTAATATATATCCCATATACCGAAGGCCGAAATCCCCGATATTTTTGTTGACAAAGGCCACTCTGGCATACAGCCTGTATAATTCAAAATAAAAGCTTCTTTCACTCATGTTCTCCGGCTTTATAACCAGGTGCAGCAGGTCCCACCTTTCATAATCAAGGGTGGTAAGCTGCTCCCTGTACCTTTCAAACATCGGGGTGCCCGGAAAAGGTGTAAATACAGAAGCTGTGATAAACCTGAGCTTCATCCTCTTCACCCATGCAATAAGCCGGTCAAAATCGGCCTTTACGGCAGCAGTTCCTATGATAAACAGGCCTGTGCAGTCTATTCCATACTTGTGCAGTACTTCAACACATCTCCGGTTGTTTTCCACAGTGGCACACTTGTTGTATTCATCCAGGCTGGTATCGTCAACCGCTTCAAGACCTACAATAAAGCTTATTACTCCCACCGAAGCAAGCTCTGCAATAACATCTTCATTTTCAGATATGAAATCCGAGCGCCCGTATAAAATAAAGCTCTTCTTTATACCCCGGGCCCTGACCAGCTCCACAAACCTCATGACTCTTTCCCTGTCCACCGTAAAGGTGTCGTCCACCATCCATATCAGCTCACAGTCAATACCGGAGATCTCCTCCACCACCTGCTCAATATCCCTTGAAAGATACTTGCCTCCATTAAGCAGGCAGCAGTAGCAGAAGCTGCAGTTGTAGGGGCAGCCGTATGCGGACTTGACCACGGCACAGGAGCCGTACAGCAAGTAGTTGAACTGTTTTTTGTGCCTGTAGAAATGGCTTCTGTCAGGGACAGGCAGGTCCTTTGGGCAAAATGCCTCCCTCTCGTTAAAGACCCAGGAGCCGACCTTGTCCTTGAAGCATATCCCCTTTATTCCGGGAAGCAGCTCAGGGGCATCAAGGCCGACCATAAGCTTCCGGAAAGGCTCGTACCCTCCGGAATGTACTATATAATCTACGGCAGGTACATAAAAATCCTGATAATTAAGCTCTGCAAGCACTCCGCCTATTACCACCCTGATATTGGGATCATAGCTTTTTATCTGCTCCGAGTAGCCTATCATCTTGTTTTTAGCAACTACATAGCCGGAAATGGCTACTATATCGGGCTTATACTCCCTCAGTGCCTTTACCAGCCCATGCTTTTCCACCTGCCCGTCATATATCACACAATTATGTCCGTCGCCCTTCAGTATGGTATACAGATATTCCAGCTCCAGAGGCTCTACATTGATGAAATTGATTCTGAAAAAAAGATTATCGTATCTGGGGCGGATCAAAAGTATATTCATTTGCCGTCCTCCTTGAACACATTGAAGGAAATGTTCCTGGGACTATAGCTCAAAAGACCTGTTGCCCCTTGCACGAGAAAATTGATCAGCCTGTTGGAATGATTGATATACATGTAATTTGTACGGGGCCTTCCGC
>JAEXXN010000458.1 GCA_023405875.1 Bacillota bacterium
GTACAGAGGGATCGTAGCAACACGGCGCAAGCCGGCATTAAGCTCGATGATGGATATTGTGCAGGAGCTGTTTACCGCTGCTGCACAGGACAAGCTGCCGGAAGGCCGCTGCGTTGCTTTGCTGTCCAAAAGAAAGCTTGCAGCGGAGTCAGACTTGCTCAAGCTGCTTCAACATAATGGTTACCAGGCTGTAACAAATCACTGCGGGACCGTGGAAGAATTTGCAGCCCTTGCACGCTGCACTGCTGCAATCTCTCTCGACAGCTTCGGCGACGGATTGGCAGAATGGCTTCAGCGGTGCTCCGGCACTCAAACCCTCCGGGCTCATGCCCATTTTGACCTGGAAATGATCGAAAAGCAATTGAAGCAATTATCCGATATCCTTGGCTTTGAGATAGATAGTGAGCCGCAGCTGGAAAGGCTGAAAAAAACTTTGCATGCCGCATTGGCGCAGCCTGCTAATGCAAGCATAGCCGTAGGCTGTGAGAGCGGCAATTTTGAGCTGGCAGCAAGCCTTATGTCTTTGCGGCTGAATGTAGATGCTGTATTCTGTGATACTATCAGCCCTGAAGACCAAAAGTGGATTGACTATATTGCGGCATGTAAGCCGCACCTGCAAGTATGCTTCGATTCCCGCATCAAT
Organism: Bacillota bacterium; assembly: GCA_023405875.1. Classification (GTDB taxonomy): domain Bacteria; phylum Bacillota; class Clostridia; order Lutisporales; family Lutisporaceae; genus BRH-c25. The sequence continues at coordinate 644 of JAEXXN010000458.1, forward strand.
GAGAGTACAGCTATGCCGCAGCTGGAGAAAATCAGTACGGCCATAGGTACTAAAGCAGGCTTTTTCTGTAAAGCTGCACGCAGGATTTCCAGGACTGAAGAAAGCACCTTCGGTTATGAAAAATTAATAAGCTTGTTGGAGGTAATGGCATGAGTACGATTCTACAGTCAATCCCACCTATTGCAGGTGATTGTGCAGGAGCTTTACAGGTATTGTCTTCATTCCGGGGGCTTCATTTCTTATACGGGCCAAAGGGGTGCCTGGCATCAGTCCGGGCGGTACAAAACATGGAACCTTTCGTGCAAAATCCTATACTGGCCTTCGATATGAAAGAGATAGATGCGGTCATGGGAATGGAAGAAAAAATCCTGGAACAGGTGCCTGAGCTTGCAAAAGCATATCCTGCTAAAGGACTGCTTACTTTGACAGGATCACCGATACCTGCTGTTTCAGGCATTGATCTGAGGATGCTTGCAAAAAATATTGAGCAAAGGCTGGATATACCGGTTGTAGCGGTAGATGCAAGCGGCTTTGAAAGCTGCTATTACGGAATGCAGCAGGCATGGCTGGCATTGGCGGAGCGCTTCCTCGCGCCAAGGAATAAAAGAGCACGGTGCCTGAATATTATGGGAGCCTCAGCTTTAAGCCTGGGTGCAGGTGCCTGCCTTGATGAATTGATTGGGCTTATAGAGCGCTGCGGGCTGGAGTTTGGCTGTATCTTTGACCGGTGTGAGGATATCGCCGCGCTGCAACTCAGTACTGAAGCCTCCTTCAATCTTGTGCTGGGGCATGAAGCGATCGGGCTTGCCGGATTTTTTGAAAAACACTTCGGAATTCCATACAAAGTCCTCTATCCTGCAGGCTGCAGCGGTATGCAAGAGCTTATTGCGCTGCTTGAAGACCAGTTCAATATAGCGATAGCTCTCTGTGAAAAGGAATGCTACACTGTGGAGCAACATAAGAAAAATAGCGCCAGAGCCGCTTTGGTAGCTCCTCCGTCTCTTGCCGAGGGACTGCGCCATTGCTTGCAAAAGGACTGGGGTTTTGGTGATGTAAGGGTGCTTGCTTATATACCGGAGGCCAGAAAGGAATTGCGCCTATGGAGAGAAGAATTTTCAGCGGATCTTGTTGTCTCGGAGAACGAGCAGCTGATCCGGCAGAGCTTTAATGATGTTGATTTTGTTTTTGCCGACCCTGTCTTTTCGGACTTTGCAGCCGGAAGCTGTTTTATTCCTTTGGTGCAGCCCTGCATCAGCGGGCAATTGTTTTCAGGACAAGGGGCCTGCCTCATCGGCAAAGGGGGGCATACATATCTGACAGAACGCATTACATAGTACCAGGGGCAGGTTAATCTACGTATTCAGTAACATGATCGGTATAGAGGATCCCTTCCAGATGATCTATTTCATGGCAGAAGCACTTTGCCAGATTTCCTGTGCCCGTCAGCACAAGCTCCTCCCCGTTCTCATTTAAAGCCTGTACCGTCACTGTTGCAGGCCTGGTCAGCTTTCCCAGCTTACCCGGGATGCTCAGGCATCCCTCTATGACCTCCTGTGTTCCTTCCTGGCTGATTATCCTTGGATTGACCAATTTTATCAGTCCCTCCCCCATATCTATTACGATCAGCCTTCTTAATATTCCTATTTGCGGGGCAGCCAGGCCTCCGCCATTTTCCGTATTATACATGGTTTCCGCCATATCATCCAGTAATTGCCTTATTCTATCGTCCACCACTTCAACCGGTCTGCTCTTTTTTCTCAATATTTCATCGCCCACGAGCCTTATTTCCCTTAATGCCATTTATACTACACCTCTGCTTTGCTGTGTACTTGATTTTTTTCACTTTCACAAGCATATATACCTTTATCCATTCAGTATTATGCCATAATCAAATGATCCTGGTTGGGAGGTTAACATAAAAAGTTATTTATAATATGGATTCTATCATGCATTTGCACTTTTCAATGTAATCAAAACCACCCTTTTTGTTGCACCAGGTAATGCCTATCCCATTCACTAAATGTATGATAGCTTCAACAGTACTTTCTGCATCCATCCTGCAGCTTACTTCTCCTGCCTCTTGCGCTTTCCTGATCAAAGTTACATATACCTGCCACATGGTTATGTCATGGGGAGCAAGGTTCTGTACATTCCCATCTATATTTCTTTTAAAGACTAAGCCTACGATTTCCGGACCTACTTCTTCGACTCTCTTCAGAAATAATTCAAAGATCCTAAGAAATTGAGACCGGTAATTAGCAGCTTCCAGGATAGGTAATATACTTTCTGAAATATATAATTCCGGTAGAAGAAGATAATAATCAAAAACTTCATCTTTCGTTTTAAAATGATAGTAAAATGCACTTCTGGTAATACCTATAGATTCACAGATCGTATTAACCGACACATTGGAAAAACCATATTCCTTAATTAACTCTACAGCTTTATTTACTATGCGCATTTTTGTTGTCAGTTCCTCATTGTTCATTCCCATACCTCACATCTGAACATATTTATATATTCCTGTAAAAACATGTTCATTTTACTATAGTTTCATTTTAAATGCAATTTAATCATATTTCCACAATATACGGAAACTATTTTTGTATATTGACAAAATCTTAACAAAATAATATTATTAAACTATACACTGTATAATTTTTTTATACAGCGTACAACAAGGTGACCATATTACTAAAATATCTATCACTCAAATTTATTTGGAGGTGTCTTTATGCAATTCAGTAATTTGTTCCAACCTATCATGATAGGCAATGTGAAAGTGCCAAATCGCTTTGTTATGCCTGCAATGGGCACAAATCATGGCAATAATGACGGCAGCCTTTCACAAGAATCTATCGATTATTATGTAGAGAGAGCAAAAGGTGGCTTCGGATTGGTGACTATTGAGGTTACAGCTGTGGATCCATTGGGAAAAGCAATACCAAATGAACCGGGCCTCTGGTGTGATGAACAAATCGATGATTACAGAAGAATGATCAGTGAATGTCATAAGTATGGTACAAAGGTATCAGTTCAGCTTCATCATTGCGGCAGAGAAACCACTCCGGAGAAGATTGGCGGTAATGCTCCAAGGGCAATAACTTCAGAACCCTGTCCAATGTATAGAGCTCTCCCTCATGAATTAACGAATGCAGAAATCTACGGGCTGATTGAAAAATATGGGGATGCAGCACTAAGGGCCCGCCTGGCAGGTACCGATTTCGTTGAGGTTCACGGAGGGCATTCTTACCTGATTGCTCAGTTTACTTCTGAAACTTCCAATCATCGGACAGATGAATTCGGAGGAAATTTCGAAAACCGAATGAGGTTTGCTAAGCTGGTCATCGAAAATATCAAATTGAAAGCAGGAAATGACTTCCCCATGATTTATAGGGTCAGCGGTGAGGAGCCTGTTCCAGGCGGCAATACGATGTATGATGCTGCTGCAATAGCGAGCTACGTTGAGTCGGCCGGAGTCAGCGCAATCCACATCACATACGGAGTCACTTCCGGCGCATATCAGTGGGTGCTCCCTCCGGCAGCGGTAAGGGCCGGCTATACGTTAAATATAGCTGAAGAAGTCAAGAAGGTTGTTTCCATACCTGTTATAAGCGTAGGCAGGCATACCGAACCCTATATTGCTGAAAATGCAATAAAAGCCGGTAAAACCGACCTCGTTTCCTTTGGCAGACAATCCATGGCTGATCCGCATCTGCCGAACAAGGCTGCGGGCGGAAGGCTTAACGAGCTGTTGGTCTGTATAGCCTGTGAACAGGGTTGTGTAGGCGAGGCCAATAAAGGCATGCCGATAAAATGCCTGGCAAATCCATTTACAGGACGGGAAGGCACTGCAAAGCTCATAAAGACCGAAGCACCAAAAAAAGTAATGGTTGTCGGCGGCGGTCCGGCTGGATTAATGGCAGCATGGATTTGTGCCGAGAGGGGACATGCTGTGACCTGCTATGAAAAGACAAATAAACTGGGCGGAGAATTCAGGCTTGCAGCTCATCCTCCTGCTAAGGGCAATATTGCATCCCTGGTTGGAAATTATATAAGCCTGGCAAAGAATCACGGTGCAAAGTTTGTCATGAATACCGAGGTTACTGAAGCTTTAATAGACGTTGAAAAACCTGATGCTGTCATTTTATGTACAGGAAGCATTCCGCTCATCCCAAATATACCTGGACTGGAAATTTCAGATACGATAAATGCAGATGGTACACCGGGAAGCAAATTAAAGGTCGGCCAGATGGCAGGAAAAGATTCAGGTGAGAAGAACTCCCATACCGCAGACGTAGTTTTGGCCAGAGATGTACTGGATGGCAAGCTGATGGTCGGACAAAAGGTATTAATTATAGGGGGAGGTTCCGTCGGCAGTGAACTGGCTGATTACATGGCAACGTCTTATCGCGAGGTTACTGTTGTCGAGATGCGTAATGAAATTGCTCTGGACGAAGAACCTGTACCGCGTATGTTCCTGATGGAGCGTCTTGCGAAGCATGGTATCGATATAGTTACAAACGCAACTGTCAGGAACTTTACCGGTAACGGTGTGATTTATACCAGAGACGGTGTTGACAATACTCTTGAAGGCTTTGATACAATTATTTTAGCATTGGGTACCAGGGCTTATAATCCACTGGAAGAAGTAATAAAGGACAAGGTCAAGGAGGTGTATGTGGTCGGCGATGCACTCAAAGCAAGGAGAGCAATGGAAGCGACTCATGAAGCTTTTGATGTCGCAATGAAGCTTTAAGATAATTATATATACTAAAGGTGCCAGGGGCAAAGATCATCAGGCTGCTGAAGCCAAAAACAGCAATAACCTGATGATCTGCGCACCTGGCACTGATGCTCTGTATGCAAACAAAATTTTTATCTGGTATCCAGGTATTTTACCATGTCTGGGTAATAAAAAACAGTCCATATAACTCCAATATCTTCTTCATAACTAAAGTTTTCAAATTTGATTTTCATTCTCCCTCTATCTATCTTACATTCATATTCAAGCCGCTTATTCCCTTTGATAGGCTGCAATATTATCCTGTTCCACAGATCCGGCTTAAAGCTTACATTATCCAGCACCGGAAATTCATATTGATTATTGATAAGCTTGGTGCCCTCAAGCACCTCTTTGCCATAAACATATTCCGGCTTTGATACGGCTTCCAGCAAGCCGGCTATTTCCTTCTTCATTTCCTGCTCAATAGCCTTTTTTATCCATATCTTCGATATATAAATGCTCGCTCCGGCTATTAAAGCAAGTATTATCCCAAGGACCGAATAAAAGTTCCCCACAATGTCCTTGGTTGTATTGTACATACTCTGTATATCGTTATATATCTGAACTATATCAATTCCATCCATGCCCGACCCCCCTAATCATCTCTTAATAAAAAGATATACAAGCTGTAGGGGAATTAGACCATAAAATTTAATTGCTCAAATTCGCCTGAACCAATCTGGCGAAGTCGGAGTCATCAGGAATATTCACATAATCTTCGTTATAGCCCAGATTAAGAACCTTCTCGTCGAACTCTCCATCGGGGAACATGCTGTTGGTGCCATACCACCTGATAAATTCCTTTGTGTCTTTATTAAATATTATCTTCATATGGTTCACCTCTCAAATATGAGCTTTGCCGTATTTGAGGAAGTATATACAGGTATAGCTGCCTCCCCAGCTCTGACA
>JAEXXN010000474.1 GCA_023405875.1 Bacillota bacterium
ATTGGAGCGGGAAAAGAAGTCGGAATATCATACTTAGTATAGCACAAAACATAATTTTTTCTAGTAAATATGTGAAAAAATAGGCATTACCAGTAGGATACGATGTATCCGCCATTTTAAGCCCAAATATAACAAATTAAGAGCATTTAATTTTTTCCAGTTCTACAAAACTATACATATTTCTATGAAGGAAAATACTGCAATTTATTGAATAGTATAGTGGAGTATGATTATGGAGGTACGAGAATGAATATTGACTTAGAATATGTGGGCAGGCTTCTGATTGTAAAAATCGACGGAGACATTGATCATCATACCTGTGAAGAGATAAGATCCAGAATTGACAAGGAGCTGGCCTTGAAAAATCCGAAATCAATTCTCTTTGATATGGATAAGGTGGGTTTCATGGACAGCTCCGGAATAGGTGTCCTTATAGGAAGATACAAGCTTATCGGTAATAACGGAGGAAAGGCCGGAATGACAAATGTGAGGCCGCCCATTAAAAGATTATGTGAAATATGCGGTCTTCAGAAGATAATACCCATATATCCCAATAAAAGGCAAGCCATTCAAGAGCTAAAGGAGTGTTAATGCAATGAAAATAGATAATGAAATGAGACTTGAGTTCCTGAGCAAATCCCAGAATGAAAGCTTCGCAAGATCTGTAGTAGCAGCATTTGTAGCACAGCTGGACCCTACGATAGAAGAGCTTGCCGAGGTTAAGACTGCAGTATCTGAGGCTGTGACAAATGCCATTATTCATGGGTATTCCTGCGGTTCGGGCAATGTAGTAATTGTTTCGAGAATATCAGGCAATACGGTAGAAATAGAAGTGAGTGATTCCGGACAGGGCATTGAGGATATAGAGCTTGCAAGGCAGCCGCTTTTTACCTCCAAGCCGGAGCTTGAAAGGTCCGGTATGGGCTTCACGGTGATGGAAACCTTTATGGACAAGGTTGATATTGAGTCATACCCGGGGAAAGGGACAATTGTGCGGATGACAAAAACATTGAAAGCGGATTGATGAGGTATGGCTATGGAACGGGTTGAGCTTACTCAGGATGAATTTCTGGAATGTATATATCGTGCTCAAAATGGAGATTCGGAAGCCGAGAACTTCCTGGTGGAAAACAATATCGGCTTGGTCAGAAGCGTTGTAAGGAGATTTCTGAACAGAGGCTGTGAATATGATGACCTGATTCAGATAGGAAGTATCGGCCTGCTGAAGGCCATAAAGAAATTTGATACCAGCTATAATGTCAAATTTTCCACCTATGCAATACCTATGATAATCGGTGAGATAAAAAGGTTCCTGAGAGATGACGGAATCATAAAGGTCAGCAGAAATCTCAAGGAAATAGCGAATAAAGCCCATATGGCAAAGGAAGCCCTGGAAAAGGATTACGGAAGGGAACCGACGATATCTGAGATTGCTTCGGTATTGGAGATTTCAAAGGAAGATCTTGCAGTAGCTCTGGAGTCGGTACAAAGTACAGAATCCCTTTATGAGACCATCCATCAGGACGACGGCTCACCGATACTCCTGATCGATAGGATCAGCTGCAAGGAAGGAGAAGACATCGATGTAATAGACAGGCTGGCATTGAAGGAGGTACTGTCTGCTCTGGAACCAAAGGAGCGTCAGATAATAATGCTGCGGTACTTTAAGGATATGACCCAGTGCCAGGTGGCAAATATGCTGGGAATGTCGCAGGTGCAGGTTTCAAGGGTCGAAAAGAAGATAATCGGAAAGCTCAGGCAGAATATCACATAAGTCTGGAAAAGGTCATGCAATTGCTGCATGGCTTTTTTAATTTACATATTTATTACATATTAAATTACCCTATTAGCCAATAATAATCATATGAAGGCTTATTATATTTCCGAGTGCATTAAAAAGTAATGGAGAGCTGAGCAATGAAGATTTTAAAGATCTTCCTGGTATTGTCCATGATAATCACCATAAGCTATTTTTCATGGAGCTATCACACAAGTAAGTCCCTTCAGGAAAAGCATGAAAGGGCTACGCTTGTTTTTGCAGAAAAGCCCGGTTTGATAATATTTCCAGGATTGGAGAGGTTATGTTGTTATGAATGAAAGGGTTAAGCAGCTAAAAAATATACTTAATTTTGAGAGTGAGACAGAAAAGGAGATAAGGAGTGACCTGGAAGGCAGAATATTAAAAAACAGCGCAAGGATATTTGAAGATAAACCGGTGGTTATTAACAGCAAAAACACTTAAGCTCTCATACCGTTAATAGGCACAATTTGCTTCAGTGCCTCTAGTGCATACGTTATGAAGCACCGCATGATTTATATAAGGAGGCAGCGCACATTTGAAAACAAATATGAATCCAAAGCAGTACGAAAAGTATATCAAGGACAAAATGCCAAAGCCCAAATACCTGAAAAACTGTGTCTCGGCATTTATTGTCGGGGGGCTTATATGTGATGTGGCACAGTTCATATCAGATATGGCCAAAAGTTATGGCTATGATCAGCAGGCTGTGGCTTCGATAACCGCAACAACAATGGTATTCCTCGGGGCATTCCTTACCGGTCTGGGAATATATGACCGCATTGGCAGGTTTGCGGGAGCAGGCAGCATAGTCCCGATTACAGGCTTTGCCAACTCCATAGTGTCGCCGGCGATGGAATTTAAAAGGGAGGGCTTTGTTTTCGGCGTAGGTGCCAAAATGTTTGTCCTTGCAGGCCCTGTGCTGGTCTATGGTATATCTACCTCAATAGTAATAGGCTTATTATATTACTTTCTTTAAGGATAACAATTATATATTTCGCGTAAATATATAATTGCTTTCATTGAATTCGCGCAATATTCCGGTAGAATACTTAAGCGCGTTCAATTATAGAATTGATAGGATGTGAAATTTATTTGGGAATGAGATTAGGAAAACAGACCTTGAAGCTTTCAACACCCCCTTCCATGATATCCAACGCATCAATAGTGGGTCCAAAGGAAGGTGAAGGGCCATTGTCTCAGTACTTCGACCGGATATTGGAGGATGATTATTTTGGCGAGGAAAGCTGGGAAAGGGCAGAGAGCAAGAT
>JAEXXN010000548.1 GCA_023405875.1 Bacillota bacterium
CGCAGTAATATCACTGGGAGGTATAGTGACAAGCAAGTCGATAAGGTCGGCAGGAGATAAACAGGATGATGCAATTGTACACTACATTAAGAGGAACTATAACCTGGCAATCGGGGAGCGTACCGGCGAAGAGATAAAAATCACCATAGGCTCTGCGTATCCTCATTCGGTTGAAGGAGCAATAGATATCAAAGGAAGGGACCTGGTTTCAGGCTTGCCCAAGACAATAAAAATAACGGCAGAGGAAGTCATGGAAGCTTTGAAGGAGCCTATTGCAATAATACTGGACGGTATAAAGAGTACCCTTGAAAAGACTCCTCCTGAGCTGGCCTCTGATATTATGGACAGGGGGATCATGCTGTCGGGGGGCGGAGCTTTGCTGAACGGACTTGATGCGCTTGTAAGAAGTGAAACAGGGATGCCGGTACAGGTGGCTGAAAATCCGCTGGACTGTGTTGCCATGGGAACAGGTAAAGCATTGGAGCAGTACGATGAGATAAGCAAATCATATTCGACCAGACATAAAAGATGACGGGAAGGGCGATTTTATATCGCCCTACAAACAATAGTGTGAGGTTATACATATATGAGAATTAGAAATAAACTATTTATTTCTGTAATAATAATTTCGGTACTGTTAATAGTATTGATTGCAGCCACTTCTCAAGGTAGGACAAGACCCGGTATAATCGACGGCCTGTTTGGAAGGATAATAACTCCTGTCCAGAGAGGCTTCTATACCTCGGGAGAGTTTTTTAAGAATACCTTTAAAAACCTGTATGACCTGAAAAATCTCAAGACGGAGAATGAAGCATTGAAAACAGAGCTTGAAGAGCTTAAGCAGCAGAATATGCAGCTTATTCAAATGGCCCTTGAAAACAACAGGCTTCGGAACCTACTGGAATTCAAAGATGAAAATACGCAATTTGAATATGTAGGGGCAAGCGTGACAGGAAGGGACCCTGGAAACTGGTACGATGTGTATACCATCAACAAAGGCTCCGGAGACGGGATTGAGGTGAACGATGCGGTAATAGCCGGCCGCGGCTATCTGGTCGGAAAGGTTATCGAGGTAGGTGCCAATTATTCAAAGTTTATGGCTATAATTGATGAAAGAAGCTCGATCAGTATAATTGTAAACAGAACAAGGGACATGGGAATAGTATCAGGCAGTTCGGCTTCCGATGTCGTAGCAATTATGGAGCTTGAAGCAGATATTGTAAAGGGTGATGACATTATAACCTCAGAATACAGCACCTTGCCGAAGGGCTTGTATATAGGAAAGGTAAAGAGTGTTGAGAAGCAGGAGAGAAAGCTGCAGAAGGTTGTTGTCGTAGAGCCTTCCGTAGATTTTAAAAGACTGGAAGAGGTATTCGTTATTAAAACTGTTGAATAGGGCATAAATGAAAAACAGAAGCCTCTTTGCAGGGAGATTCTCTATCCTGCAGAGGAATACAACACTAAGTGAGGGGTAAGCTGTGAGGATTGCGGTAATTTGTACATTGGCTGTTTTCAATGTCATTTTGGAATCTACGCTTTTTCAATATACCAGGATATTCGGGATAAAGCCGGATTTTACATTAATGATAATCGTAGCGTATGGAATTATGAGAGGAAGCTCTTATGGCGCTTTCATCGGACTTGGAACAGGCTTGCTGCTGGATATGCTGTATGGCAGGGCTATAGGCATAAATGCGCTTGCCTATATGGTAACAGGCTATATAATAGGACGGGTGCATGAAAATGTGTTCAAGGACAGCTTTATACCTGCCGTTGTTTTCAATTTTATTGCCGTTGTTGTTTTTCAGCATGGCTTCATTCTACTGGCATATTTCTCGAATAATTTTCCGGTCACAGACATTTCCTATGTGAATATGCTGTTGGAGATAATTCTTCCCCAGGCTGTTTACAATTCAATTTTGGGTTCCATTGCGTACAGACTCATCTACAGACTTGATGAAGCTAAATTTATAAACAAAAGGATATATTAGGGGCAATCGGCGAGGGGCAACAGGCAATAGGTCAGCGCCGGGCTTTGGAGCAACAGGGATAGTCCCTGCAGAGTTTAACACTGTTATATATTATTCTAAGGTACGGGTGATTATATGTTTAGGAAGTATTTTAAAGACAGGCTGGATATTATCAGGGCAATAACTGTCTTGATTTTTTTGGTTATTGCATTCCGGATGGGGGACCTGCAGATAGTAAAAGGAGATTACTACTGGAAAAAATCAGAAACCCTGAGGATGAGAAATATATCGGTAACAGCACCCAGGGGGCCCATTGTGGATAAATTCGGACGTCTTATGGCCGGAAACAAACAGAGCTACTCGGTGAATATCATGAAAACCGATGTGCCTCGTGACACCTTGAATGAGATCGCACTATCCACGATAAATATAATCGAGCAGAACGGGGACACCTATAAGGATGAAATTCCGATATTTATAAATCCCATCAGATTTTCCTACAAGGATGATGAGCTCAACTGGAAAAGCAAGTACGGTATACCGGCAAACGCAAGTGCCCGGGAGGCCTT
>JAEXXN010000574.1 GCA_023405875.1 Bacillota bacterium
GTCCTTAATTTGTACCATATGCTTTTTAATACAGTTGAACCGAGGATACTGCGGATCTTTTCCTTTTCAATGACCCTGGTCTCCTTACTGCCCTTAATTTCGAGCTGTAAAACCCTTCCGTACTGGCTGACTTCAAGTATCCGTATATCGATAATTTCACCCAGGTCTATGCTTGCCGCTGTGAGCTTTTCTTTAATTGCCGTCTTGTCCATATCAAGGCTCCAGCTGTCATAGGGGCTGCCGGTGCAGTATTTATCCTCCACCCCTCGTATGTAATCTGTTTTTGTACCCCAGATATTCTCACTGTCTTCAGTGTGTCCTCCGCTGGTTGAGTGATAAAAAGCAGTTATAGGCTTTCCTTCATATGTAATTATTTTACCCTTGGTAGCAGCTACTGCCCCTGTAGTGCTTTCCTTTTCCTGTTCCATGCCCTTATATACCTGGCAATGCTCTCCGCTGCACAGGTCAAAGCCAAAGCCGTTATGCCTGCCCATTGTGGCAAGTGCATAGCTCCTTGCAGCAACAGCCTGGGCCTTTAAGGCTTCAGCCGGCCAGGAAGAGGACATTTCCGAAGGCACAACGCTATACAGGTATTCATCAAAGGATAATTCATTTATCAACGTTACATCGCTGTCAGTGAGGCTCTGCATGGTCATGCTCCCTCTATATTTCTGCCCTTTGTACTTAAGTGCGGCTATTTTACCCTGTACAGCCTTTGGTGAAGCTTTGACCTTTTCTTCACTGTTAACCAGTAACAGCGGCTGTCCTGTTGCATTGTCCACTATCTGTATCCTCTTTCGTCCAGGATATACAACAGAATAGCCTGTATCGCTTATTTCATTCTTCATGACCTCTATTTGCCTGAGGCATTCATTCTCGTCAAGATATAGCTGGGACCATACCCTCCAGCCGCCCTCATAGGCCAGGAACACAGAAGGAGCAACGGAGGAAAAGCGTTTCAATACCTGTCTTGCCTCTTCTATACCCGAATATGTGTCACCGATCTGAATATGATAGGGTCCTATTACATCACCCTCATATTTTGCTGCTCTTACATAATTGATCTCATTTTCCTTGCCGTTCAAAACATTATAATATTCGTCCCTGCGGACCCTTATACCCTCAGGACTGTTCACTTCCAGCAGCTTCTTGTATCCACCGTTTTCATAAGCCAGAAGCTCCATTCCCGTTTCGCTTTCCAGGGTGAATATATTGGCCCCGGCCTGGCCATAGACCATCCCCACCTTGATAAGCTCAGGGACCTGAGTTTCGGCTTGCACAGCCTGAGTATTGAAAGAAAAGGATGAAAAAGCAATTGCAGTTGCCAGTAAATAGGCTAGTACAGTTTTTTTGGCTTTCATAAGTGCTGCTCCCTTCAATATTATCTTCTGAATAATGCAAATACCGCTGTAAGTATAATGCTTGCCAATATACATGTTGCAATAGGGAAATAGAAGGAAAAATTACCTTTCTTTATGTATATATCCCCCGGAAGCTTTCCTATACCGAGCTTTCCTCCGAAATAAAGGAAAATGCCCAGGATAACAATCCCGATTCCAAGGGCTATAAGCGTTTTTGCAAGATATTGTATGTTCATTTTCTTTCTTCCTTCCCCTTTGGCGCATACCTGTCCCTCTCGCTGTAAATACAACCGCAATAGGGCTGCCTATAGAGCCCAAGCTCCTTTGAGCCTTCCACTCCGTCTTTGAAGCCGGGACGGAAATCCTCATACAAAAACGGCACTCCGTACTTGCTCCCCGCTTCCTCACCAATTTTTTTTATAAGCTCATGCTTTTGAAATGGGCTTACCAGAAGAGTGGTAGTAAAGGCGTCAAAATTTCCTTTCTTTGCAACCGAAGCAGCCCGGGAAAGGCGGTCGGAATAGCACATCATGCACCTCTGCCCTTCGCGGAAGGCGGCATTTCTGAGAAATTCATCCAGGTTGTATTCATTTATTGTAATAAGCCTGAAGCCTGATTTATCTGCAAATTCCTGTGCCGTATCCATTCTTCTCTTATATTCGGTATAGGGATGTATATTGGGATTGTAAAACAACCCTGTGATTTCATGCTCCTTGCTGAGGACCTGCCAGGGATAAACGGCACAGGGGCCGCAGCACATATGCAACAATAATTTCAATGGCCTCACCTCTTATCAATCCATATTGATTCCAAAATGCCTGTAGGCGGACCTGGTTGCGATCCTCCCCCGGGGAGTCCTGTTAATAAAGCCTATCTGAAGCAGATACGGCTCATAAACGTCCTCTATGGTACCGCTGTCCTCTCCGATGGATGCCGCAAGAGTATCCAGGCCTACCGGGCCTCCGTCGAACTTGTTGATTACTGTCAGCAGCATCTTCTTGTCGATATCGTCAAGCCCCATATCGTCGATCTCAAGGAGCTTAAGCGCCTTGTCCGCAGTTTCCTTGTCGATTATGCCTTCTGCCTTGACCTGGGCATAATCCCTTACCCTCTTCAACAGCCTGTTGGCCACCCTGGGAGTACCCCTTGACCTTCTTGCTATTTCATAGGCCCCGGCCTGGTCTGCATCTATCCTGAGTATCTTTGCCGACCTGGTTATTATATCGTAGAGCTCGTCATTAGTATAGTATTCCAGCCTGCATATAACCCCGAACCGGTCTCTCAGAGGAGCCGTGATCATACCTGCCCTTGTGGTGGCACCTATCATGGTGAATCTGGGCAGGTCAAGCCTTATTGAGCGGGCACTTGGTCCCTTGCCTATTATTATATCCAGGGCATAATCCTCCATGGCCGGGTAAAGTATCTCCTCAACACTCCTGTTGAGCCTGTGTATTTCATCGATAAACAGGACATCATTGTTATTAAGGTTTGTAAGTATTGCCGCAAGAT
>JAEXXN010000591.1 GCA_023405875.1 Bacillota bacterium
GCTTTATAACTATAAATCCATTAGTGAGCTTCTGGCTTACTTATATGAAGATAGTAACGATTATTCCATGAAGGCATTTTTTGATGTGACCTTTGGAGAAAAACTCATAACTAAAGTAAAAGCAATGCTGAAAAGGTTGTTTTCAGAAAATAGTATGCTGAAGGCCAAGGATATGGATTATTTCAGTGCTTTTGTCCATATTCTCCTGGCTGTTGAAAGGACCCGGAGCGGAATGCCTATTGAGCTTCCGGAATATATTGTGAAGGACACCCTGGAATTAAATAACGCTTCCTTTATTAAGGAAATGGAAAAAATACTGGCTGAAAATGAAATCAAGCTTCCTGACAGTGAGCTTGCATATCTTGCAATCCATCTGACAGGAGATAACGGAATAAATATGGATGACAAGCTGCCGGCCGAGCTTGGCTTTGATATCGATGATTCCATTCATGAAATCATATATCTGACAAGCAAGAGGCTGAATATGGCAATAGAGTTCGACAGCCAACTGGCAGCAGGGCTTAAGCAGCATATAAACCCGGCATTGTACAGGCTGACCATGGGACTGGAGGTCAGAAATCCTATCATTAATGAGATAAAGGAATATTACCGGGAATTATTCGATGCTGTGGATTATGCCTGCCGGTTGGTTTTCTCCAAATACAACCTGGCAATCCCTGCAAATGAGGTTGGTTATGTGACGATGCATATAGGCGCTGCGCTGGAAAGGCAGCAGGGGATGGTCAGCAGGCTCAGGGCGCTCATTATATGTCCCAACGGCATCAGTACCGCAAAGATACTTCTGGGAAAGCTCAAGAACAGTTTTCCCGAAATAGATGTTATGGACGTATGCTCTATAAGGGAGATGGACGAAAAGCTGAGTGAGGATTATGATATTGTGCTTTCCACCGTCAAGATCAATAGAAAGCCTCCGGGTGATATAATTTTAATTTCACCGTTTCTGCCGGCCAAGGATATCGACAGGGTAAGCGCATTGGTAAAGGCCAGGACAAGAGCTTCGGGAAGCTTTAAGAATACCGCGCCTGTGAGCTTTGAGAACGGAGCTGAGGAAACTGAAGAGGACTTCAATGCCGCCGACAGCATGCTGCAAAGCTTCAGACTCAGCAGCATTGCCTCCGACAGTATCCAGAACGCAATTAAGGAAATCGTAAATGAGCTGTACAATTTAAATTTAATCACGGAAAGAGGGCGGATCGAGAGCCAGATAAGAAAAAGAGAGGAAAAGGGCAGTGTAGTGATCCCAGACAGCCATATCGCACTGATCCATATACGCACTGAAGATATTGACAAGCCTTTTATAGGAGTCTTCAGGCTTCAGCAGTATATTGAAATGAAGAGCACAGGCTTTTCAATTGAAAATGTAGATACCTTCCTGGTTATGATCGCGAGGAAGAACGAAAGGGATTATCTGCTGGAGCTGCTGGGCAAGATCAGTGCGGCTCTTGTGGAGGAGGAAAGCTTTTTAAACATTCTGAGATTCGGGGACATAATAGACATACGGAATAAACTGATAGAAATAATCAACAGGGGGGACATTGATGAACAGTCTTATATTGAATGACAGCAACATAATGCTGAATTTAGCGGCAGAGGATAAATTTGCAGCTATTGAAAGGGCAGGCAGGCTGCTTTCGGAAAATGGATATGTGGATATCGAGTATCTGGAAGGCATGAGAAAAAGAGAAAATGATATTACTACCTATATAGGCAATGGAATAGCCATACCCCACGGAACATCGGAGTATGTAAAGCATATCAGAAAGTCAGGCATAGTCGTGCTGCAATATCCCGAGGGAGTGGATTTCGGAGCAGGGAATGTTGCATATATACTGATAGGCATTGCGGGACGGAATGATGAACATCTGGAAATACTCTCTGCTATTGCCATTGCATGCCAGGATGAAAGGAATGTTGAAAAGCTCAGGAATGCAGCTGCCAAGGAAGAAATCATATCAATACTGGCAGAGGGTGGTATATAGATGATAAAAACAGTTACTATGAATCCTGCTGTAGATAAAACTGTAGAAATCGACAATTTCCGGATCGGAGCAGTCAACAGGATCTCATCCCTGAGGCTGGATGCAGGAGGAAAGGGCATTAATGTTTCAAAGACCATAAAAGCCATGGAGGGCAGCAGTATTGCCACAGGTATCCTGGCAGGGTCAACCGGCGAATACATCAGATGCTATCTTGAGCATAAGGGTATAGCTAATGATTTCGTATTTATTAACGGTGAGACAAGGACCAATGTGAAGGTGGTCGACAAGCTCAACGGTACAAATACCGATATAAATGAGCCTGGCCCCGTTGTCTCCTTTGAAGACCTGAGCCTTTTGGAGCAAAAGATATTCCGGGATCTGGACAAGGAAAGCATACTGGTTTTATCCGGAAGCATACCCTCCAATATATCAACCGATATATACAGGGAATGGATAGAAAGGGCCCAGAAGGCCGGCGCAAGAGTGCTGCTCGATTCTGACGGCGAGCTGCTCAGGGAAGGTGTAAAGGCAAGCCCTTTTCTGGTAAAACCCAATATAAATGAGCTGGAAAGACTGTTCGGCAGGAAGCTTGATAATATGGACAAAATCGTCGAAGCAGCAGAAAGCCTGGTTGAAGCAGGTATTGGAATGGTAGCGGTTTCTCTTGGAGCAGACGGAGCTTTATTTGCTGAGGGGAACAGAGTTATTTATGCAGAAGGCTTAAAGGTGGATGTCAAAAGTACAGTCGGAGCAGGCGATGCCATGGTGGCAGCCCTTGCACTGTCCCTGCAAAAGGGATATTCCCTTGAAAGGTCGGTGACCCTTTCAACTGCAGCGGGAGCTGCAAATGTTGCAACCTTCGGTACGCAGCCCCCGGGACTTGCGGATATAATGCGCTATGAGGGTCAGGTACGCTTCAACTGCCTGAAATGAATATTTGGAGGTCATATTTATGGAGACAAAAGCAGTCAGATTATACGGAGAGAAGGATTTACGGCTGGAAACCTTCCAGCTTCCTGAGATAAAGGAGGATGAGATACTGGTGGAAATAATATCCGACAGTGTCTGCATGTCCACCTACAAGGCTGCAATACTTGGGAACAAGCACAAAAGAGTACCTGAGGATGTGGCGGAGAACCCTATAATAGTCGGACACGAATTCGCCGGAAACATAGTGAAGGTAGGAGCAAAGTGGAAGCATCAATTCAAGGAAGGGACAAAATTTGCACAGCAGCCGGCCTTGAACTATAAGGGAACCATGTGGTCTCCGGGATATTCCTACAGGTATTTCGGAGGAGCGGCAACCTATAACGTCATACCCCAGGAGGTTATGGAGCTGGGCTGCCTTCTCAAC
Organism: Bacillota bacterium; assembly: GCA_023405875.1. Classification (GTDB taxonomy): domain Bacteria; phylum Bacillota; class Clostridia; order Lutisporales; family Lutisporaceae; genus BRH-c25. The sequence goes on from JAEXXN010000591.1 coordinate 3,355, forward strand.
TATGAGGGGGAGGCCTACTATGAAGCATCCCTTGCAGAGCCCATGTCCTGCATAATAGGTGCCTTTCATGCAAGCTACCACACAGAAATGGGCAATTATGTACATAAGATGGGTGTTGTTGAAGGCGGGAGGATGGCCTTGCTGGCAGCGGCAGGCCCAATGGGCCTGGGAGCCATCGATTATGCGCTTCACTGCGACCGCAGGCCGGGGCTTCTTGTGGTAACGGATATAGATGATGAAAGAATCGAGCGGGCAAAAAAGATTTTTACAGAGGAGGAGGCAAAAAGCTGCGGAGTGGAGCTGATGTTTGTCAACACTGCGAAGCTTCAGGATGCCCCCGGGTATCTTAAGTCTCTGACAGGGGAGGAAGGCTTTCATGATGTATTTGTTTTCGCCCCTGTGAAAGCTGTTTTCCAGCAGGGGGACGAAATCCTTGCAAGGGACGGCTGCCTGAATTTCTTTGCAGGTCCGACAGATACAAAGCTTTCTGCGGAAATTAATCTGTATAATATACACTACGCTTCCACCCATGTAATGGGTACTACAGGAGGAAATACCGACGATCTTATCGAATCCTTGAGAATGACTGAACAGGGTCTTATAAATCCTGCCGTAATGGTTACACATATAGGCGGGCTGGACTCTGTTGCCGACACTGTTCTCAACCTGCCCGGGATACCGGGAGGAAAGAAGCTTATTTATACCCATATAAATATGGAGCTGACAGCAATCAGTGACTTGGAAAGCAAAGGCAAGGACAATCCGCATTTTGCAAAGCTTGCAGAAATAGTCGGCAGGAATAAGGGGCTATGGTGCCATGAAGCGGAGAAGTATCTTCTGGAAAACTGGAAATAAATCCAGATAATATTATATTGGAGGGATATCCGTGATATATAGCGGTATTGCCGGTTCAGGAGGAATTGCAGCAGGAAGGGCTTATGTATATAAAAGCGAGCAGGCTCTGATAGATACCGATAGATTTGCACCCGGCGCAGAAGAGGCAGAGCTTGCCAGCCTGGAGGCGGGTATCAGTGAGAGCAGGTCCCAGCTGGAGGAGCTGAAAAACAAGGTGTCTGAAGAGCTTGATGTGAGTAAGGCCCTCATATTTGACGCCCATATGATGATGCTTGAAGACCCGGAGCTTCTGGAGACTGTAAGGGAATCGATAGTTAAGGACAGGCTGAAGGCCGCTTATGCGGTGCAAAAGGCAGCAGACTACTATATTTCAGTGTTCGGGCAGATAGAGGATGATTACATGAGGGAAAGGGCTGCCGATATCAAGGATGTATGCAGCAGGCTCATAAGAAATATTATGGGAATCACCTCTGATGGACTGAAGAAGCTGGATAGCCCCGTAATAGTTGTGACTCACGACTTAACTCCCTCTGACACGGCTTCAATGAACAAAAGCCGCGTACTCGGCTTTGCAGCTGATATAGGGGGAGGGACTTCCCATGCCGCAATAATGGCGAAAAGCCTTGGCATACCGGCTGTCCTGGGCTTGGGGGATATAAGCGGCAAGGTAAACAATGGAGATTATATCATAATCGACGGCATTGAAGGAAAGGTTATAGTCAATCCTGAAGAGGAGCTGGAAAGGCAATACAGGCAGAAAATAGAAGAACACGGCAAACGAGTGGAAAAGTACAGGAAAACAGCCCTTCTGCCGGCAGTGACTATAGATGGACGAAGACTTGAGATAGCAGGCAATATTGGAACTCCCCGGGATATTGCAAGCATAATCCAAAACGGTGCTGAAGGGGTAGGTCTTTTCAGAACGGAGTTCCTGTATATGGACAGGTCGGCACTGCCTTCCGAGGAGGAGCAGCTGGAGGAATACCGCAAGGCAGCAGAAGACATGGAAGGGAAACCTGTAATAATAAGGACCCTGGATATCGGAGGAGATAAGCTGCTGTCATACCTTGACCTGCCTGAGGAGCTGAATCCCTTCCTGGGATGGAGAGCCATCAGGATATGCCTGGAGAGAACGGACATTTTTAAGACCCAGCTCAGGGCAATACTAAGGGCCAGCGCTTACGGGAATATACTTATCATGTTCCCGATGATTTCGGGAGTAGGAGAGGTGAGAGAGGCCAAGGCGGTGCTTGAAGAAGTGAAAGCGGAGCTGCGGAGCGAAAAAATAAGCTTTGATGAGGCTGTAAAGGTAGGGATAATGGTTGAAATACCTTCGGCAGCAGTAACTGCTGATATTATAGCCAAGGAAGTGGATTTCTTCAGCATAGGCACCAACGACCTGTGCCAGTATTCCCTGGCGGTGGACAGAATGAATCCCAGGGTTTCAAAGCTGTATCAGCCGCTTCATCCGGGAATACTGAGGCTTATAAAAAATGTCATAGATGCATCCCATAGATATGGGAAGTTTACGGGAATGTGCGGTGAAATGGCCGGAAGTGCCGAGGCGGCAGTGATACTCCTGGGCCTCGGCCTTGACGAGTACAGCATGAATGCCGCTTCGATACCTGTGATCAAGAACATATTGAGGAAGGTATCCTATGAGCAGGCCAAGGAAATAGCCGGCCATGCCATGGAGCTGGAGACACCGGAAGAGGTTCTGGAATATTCACAGCATGTGCTGGAGCAGTTGAACTGTTAATATTATTTAGGGGAGTGGCATTATGATATCAGAAAAAATTACAATACTCAATGAAACAGGCTTGCATGCCAGACCGGCATCGATATTTGTAAACACGGCAACAAAATTCAAATCCAATCTGACCATAGCAAAGGGAGAAAAGCAAGCCAATGCAAAATCTATACTTTCGGTATTGGGACTTGGCATTTCAAAGGGAACAGAGGTAACGATATCAGCAGACGGACCGGATGAGGAGCTGGCTTTATGCACTCTTGCAGAGCTGATACAAGTAGGGATAAATGAATAAGGCTTGAGAAGAGGCACTGCATTTTAGGATGCGGTGCTTTTTATTATTGTAAAAATGGTATTCCTTGAAACTTTTTTGCAGCATCGATCGTATAAACAGGTATAAGGGTATATTCACCCTGTATAAAGGGCAGGATTTGTGGTACAATTCAGATTAACGTATGATTAAAAAACATGGACATGAAGGTGTGTGAGGCAGAATTGAGATTTCTATCGTATTTTATCAAGGGACTGCTGATAGGTATCGGTGCTGTTGCCCCGGGGGTAAGCGGGGGGACCCTGGCTGTCATATTCGGCTTGTATGAGAGGATAACCGATGCCATCGGAAATGTCTTTAAAAACTTCAGGGAAAATGTTATATTCTTCTTTCCTGTTGTACTTGGAGGCGGCGTTGGGGTGCTCGCCTTCAGCAGCGTAATGAATCTCCTGTTTTTGAATTATGATGTGCAGGTGAAATACCTGTTCATCGGTTTGATGATAGGTACTCTTCCTTCGGTTTTTAAGGAGGCAAATAAAAAGGGCTTCAGGAGCATATATATTCTCCCGTGCATCATAGCCTTTGCCGTGACTATACTTTTCATAGTTTTTGAGAACAGCGGGATAAACGTATTTCCCGACGCAGGCTATGGCTTGGCTCAGCTTATGGCTTACGGGGCTATAATAGGTATCGGGACAATAGTGCCGGGGATAAGTGCATCCTTTGTACTTATGTATATCGGAGCATACCAGATAATCCTTGAAGCAGTGGCAGCATTGAACCTGGCGGTGCTTATACCTGTCGGCATCGGGTTTGTTGTAAGCATAGTCGCCTTTGCCAATATAGTAAGCCGGTTGTTTAAAAGGTTTTACGGATATACATACTATGCTGTGCTGGGCTTTGTATTGGGTTCGATAGTTGCAATATTCCCCGGCATAGCTTTCAACCTGAAATATTTTATCAGCATACTGCTTTTTTCACTGGGTTATTTCCTTTCATGGAAATTAAGCAGCCAGATACATGATTGACCGGTTTACCGGCATAGTTGACCACTACACTAGCGTGTAGTGGTTTTTTTATTGTATGCTCCCTCCAGGAAATGGGTTCGAGCCGGGCATCAAAGCCCATTCCGGGGTCGCACGCGATGAGCAGCTTGTAACGAGCAACAAAATGCGGCGTAAGCCGCTTTTTTGATTTGAAACTTAAATTAAAATTCTTCTTGACAGGCATAAATATACATAATATATTATATATATGCATTTAAGAGTATAAATCAATAGAATTTATGCATAAACCAGGTGGTTTTATACATTTCGAGAATAAACGAGCCTGAGATGAGGGGGGTGATCAAGCTGGAAGCAATAAAAATGAAGTACGGCAGAGTTGAAGTGAATATTCATTTTCAGAGCGATAACTTCCTGGGATTGCTGCAAAGCGGCGGCAGAGCAGAAAAGGAAAGCGAGGAACAGGTGATCCTGCAGGCTCTGGCAAATCCTGTCGGAACCCTTAAGCTGAGGGAAACCGTTAAGCCTGGAGAGAAGATATGCATAGTGATTTCTGATATCACACGGGCCTGGCAGAAAATGGACTTTTATTTGCCTTATATTGTAGATGAACTGAGCTCGGCGGGAATTGAGGATAAGGATATCACTTTTCTTTGTGCTACCGGCTCTCACAGGTCCCAAACCCCGGAGGAGCACAGGGCATTGTTGGGAGAACGGCTTGCCCCCCGCTTTAAGATAGCGGATCATGACTGCAGGGATGAAGCCAACCTGGTAAGACTCGGAACTACAAGCTTTGGAACTCCGGTTATTGTGAACAGGACGGCCCTGGAATGCGACCATCTCATATTGACTGGTGCGATTGTATTCCATGATCTGGCCGGATGGGGCGGAGGCAAAAAATCTATTTTACCGGGAATCTCTTCATTTGAGAGTATAATGGCAAACCATGCATTATCCCTTGATCCCTGGGTGGGAAAAGGACTCAATCCCCTGGTAAGGTGCGGAAATGCAGAAGATAATCCTGTCAACCTGGATATGCTGGAGGCTGCAGCTTATGTGAACCCGAGCTTTCTGTTCAATGTAATCATTGATGAAGATGGGAACATAGGGAAGGCTGTCGCAGGAGATTATATCAAGGCCCATGAGGCCGGGAGCCGGCTGGTGGATGAAATAGACAGCGCATACATACCGGAAAAAGCAGATACCGTAGTGGTCTCTGCCGGGGGCTATCCCAAGGACATCAACCTGTATCAGGCGTCAAAGGCCTTGATCAATGCAAAGGAGGCCGTTAAGGACGGAGGAAATATCATACTTCTGGCTGAATGTACCGAGGGCTTCGGGGCCGTGGAGCTGCAACAGATGCTTGAAGGCTTCCGGGATAACCGCAGCAGGGAAAAGGCATTGAGGGAAAGCTTCTCGGTGGCTAAATATACAGGTTACCTCATAGCTGCAATTGCAGAGCGCTTCAATGTGATCCTTGTATCGGAGCTGAAGCAGAGAGAGCTGGTCAATTCAGGCATCAGGACAGCCGATATTCATGAGGCGCTGGATATCCTGAGAAAGACTGATTTCGGAAGGCAGTCGGTATATATTATGCCTTCAGGTTCAAACACATTACCCAGATTACCTGGGAAATGCCCGGAATGAAAGGTTAAAAAATTTAACAGAAAATAAGGAGAGATAATGATGATAAATAGCAATATAAAAAAGGCAGTCTCAGTGATGATGATATTGGTGATGCTTCTTGCACTTTCAGCCTGTGCTGCAAAGGCAAGCGCCGAAGCGGCACCGGCCGGTCAGCCGGCGGCGGAGCAGAAGGCTCCTGGAAAGCTGGACAAAATTAAGGAAAAGGGCAAAATCGTACTTGGAACTGCTGCCGACTACCCGCCATATGAGTTCCATAAGGAAATAGACGGCAAGGATAACATCGTAGGCTTTGACATAGATATCGCAAAAGCGATAGCAGCAGACCTGGGCGTTGAGCTGGAAATAAAGGATATGAAATTTGAAGGTCTGCTTGCAGCACTCATAGCAGAAGACATTGATTTCATAATAGCCGGAATGGTTCCTACAGAAGAGAGAAAAAAGAGTGTTGATTTTTCAGTACCCTATTATCAGGCGGAGCAGAAGCTGCTTGTAAAGGCTGAAAATGCCGACAAGGTAAAGTCTGTGGAGGACCTTAAGGGAAAGCCGGTTGGAGCTCAGAAGTCAACAATACAGGAGGAAATTGCCAACACAAAGATAGAGGCCTCGGAGGTAAAGGCATTGGGTAAGATAACAGACCTGGTGCTGGAGCTTCAGAATGACAAGATATTTGGCATAGTACTGGTAGGACCCGTTGCAGAGGCTTATTCAAAACAGAATCCGGCCCTTGCCGTTCCCGGAATATCCTTCGGCAGGGAGGACGGCGTAGCAGTTGCAATGAACAAAGGCGGCGAGGACCTGGTAGAAGCTGTGAATGCAACACTCGACAAGCTGATGCAGGACGGATCGATAGATAAGTTTATAGGAGAGGCGACATTGCTGTCGGAGCAGTAGAAAGATTGCGACATAGAAAAGCGGAACGGTTTAGAACCGTTCCCTACAGCCTATGGCTAACAATTTGAATATCGTAGGGAACGGTTCGTAACCGTTCCGATTGTTGTACGTTTTTCTACTAATACGCTGGAGGTGTAAGGAGTGGACTTTTCATATCTTTCAAAATACTATGGCTTTTTTATAAACGGAACTGCGGTAACATTGCTGATATCCTTCTTCGGCGTAATGTTTGGAGTATTGCTCGGTGTAGTATTTGCTTTGATGAAGCTGTCAAAGAACCCTATACCAAAGTACTTTTCTGCGGCATATATAGAGATCATCAGAGGAACTCCTATGATGGTGCAGATGTTCATGGTATATTACGGACTGCCAAGGCTTGTCAGAATAGACTTCGAGGATATTACACTGGGAATTATAGCAGTATCCCTGAACAGTGCAGCAT
>JAEXXN010000603.1 GCA_023405875.1 Bacillota bacterium
ATTCAAGGCTATGCCGAAGACTATGAGCCACAGGTGGCCGTTTGCAGCGCCGGCTATTGCAAGGACATTATCCAGGCTCATGCTTACATCTGCGATTATAATGATTCCGACTGCCTCCCAGAATTTACTGGCTTGTTTCACATTTGCGCATTCTTCCTCATCATCACAGGGCCTGATAAAATCCCAGGTTATCTTTACAAGCAGCAGTCCGCCTATCAGCTTTATCGGAAAAGTGCTGATGCTGAGCAGCAGGGTCATAAAGCAGGCAAACAGGATCCTAAGGCCGATTGCTCCGGAGATACCGTATATAGTTGCTTTTTTTGAGTACTCTGCCGGAAGGTTTTTTGTTGCCAGAGCTATTATGCCTATATTATCCGCGCATAATGTCAGATCAAGTATTGTGATTTGAAGTGCCCCCAGAAGAAATGCCAGAATATTTTCCATATGTACCGCCTCCGCTTAAATAAAAATGTCAATATGAGTAAAAATCTATAAAGTGATATCGCTGCAAGAAATCTTGCAATAGCTTGAGGGGGATTTGCAATATATCCTGCAATGCCACATAGGAACCATTTTACCACATTGGAAGAATAAAGGATAATCAAATAACACTCGAAAAAGCGCTGAAATTATCGAAATTTGATTGTCAAGGATGATTGCAGGAAATGGAAGGTTCGGTACACCTAAATGCTTTATATTAGTTGCTTTTTCTCCTTGCAGCAAACGGATTCGACACAAACGTTAACTTTTTCACAAAGCTATACAAGAAAAAAAAGCAAGAGTATAATAAATAAAGAGTTTGCATACAAAATGCATTAGAGGGTGAGGCGCTTAAATGGAGTATCTGATTTTTTTGATTGTATTTCCTCTGCTTGTATCAATTCCAATGCTTTTCATAAAAGGAGAAGCACTCAGGAATTCTATAGTAAAAGCATCCGGTATTCTGATTCTTGTGGCATCAGTATTCATGTTTTCGGCAAATACGCTGGAAAGTGTGACATATCATTACCTCGACGGAAAAATAATCACTGAGCTTATGTTTTATGCAGAGTTGGCTTTGGGGGCATTGATATTTTATATCGGAGTCCGGAACAAAAGGTATCTGGTGTCGATTCTTGTAACGATTCAGGTACTGATGTCGATATACTATGAGATGGCAAGCGAGGCACATACTGCCCTGGGTAATTATTTTTATGTAGACAAGTTCTCTATTATCATGGTCCTCGTAGTAGGGATCATAGGCAGTCTTATCTGCATATATGCCCTGGGCTACATGAAGGATTTTCATGAGCATCACAAGGAAATAAAAGACAACAGGAGACTATTCTTCTTCATAATGTTTATCTTTCTTTCCGCTATGTTCGGCATAGTCCTTTCAAACAATCTTGTGTGGATGTTCTTTTTCTGGGAGATCACGACAATGTCATCCTTCCTGCTGATCGGGTATACCAAAACCCAGGAGGCGGTCAACAACTCCTTCAGGGCACTGACTTTGAATCTTCTGGGAGGTCTGGCATTCATTACTGCAATTGTTTATCTTTCGTTTGTGGGAGAGTCTGTTGAACTCAGCAGCCTGCTTGCCTCAAAACGTGCGGCTTATGCGATAGTACCCGCTGCGCTTCTGGCTGTTGCGGGCCTGACAAAATCTGCGCAGATGCCTTTTTCCAGTTGGCTGCTTGGTGCGATGGTTGCTCCTACGCCGGTATCCGCACTGCTGCATTCCAGTACAATGGTAAAGGCCGGTGTATATATAATAATAAGGGTGGCGCCGATATTGGCCGGAACTGTGGTAGGCTTTATGGTGACCCTGGTGGGAGGAATCACCTTCCTGCTGGCCTCCTGTATAGCAGTATCCCAGAGCAATGCCAAGAAGCTGCTTGCGTATTCCACCATTGCAAATCTGGGCTTGATAGTAGCCTGCGGCGGAATAGGAACCTATGAGTCCATCTGGGCGGCAACACTGCTGGTGATATTCCATGCTACGGCCAAATCACTGTTGTTCCTGTGCGTAGGAACAGTAGAACACAATATAGGCAGCAGAGATATAGAAGACATGGACGGTCTGCTCCGAACCATGCCCAGAATGGCTGTGATGCTGGTAATAGGAATTGCGGGGATGTTCCTTGCTCCCTTCGGAATGCTCATAAGCAAATGGGCTGCCCTTAGAGCCTTCATAGATTTTAATCCGTTAATGGCAGTCCTGCTGGCCTTTGGAAGTGCTCCTACACTTTTCTTCTGGACCAAGTGGCTGGGAAAGGTGATCACCATAATTGACGGTAAGGAAAATATAGAAAGCAAAGTCAACAAAAACGAGTGGATACCGCTTTATATACTGGCGTTCCTGACAGTGCTTGTATGCGCCATATTCCCGTTGATTTCCCGTATGCTGATCGAGCCGTATCTGCGGTCCGCCTACGGAATGGCAATGAGCCTGAGCCAGGGCAACATTATAATAATGCTGATAATGCTGGGACTGGTAATGCTGTTGCCGGTAAGGATGCTTATCCCGAGAAAAGAGCTTAAGCATACAAGCGCTTACATGAGCGGTACAAATGTGGCTGACAGCACCAGGTTCCAGGGCTCCATGGGCAAGGAACTGGAGCTTCAGATGAGGAATTATTATCTTGTGGACTACTTCAATGAAAGAAAGCTTCTGACGGCAGGCACATTTATATGCATTGCGCTATTATTGATGATTTTGGAGGCGGTATTCATATGAAGCAAGTAGCGATCATTGTCTTATATGTTTTAATTACTCCTTTTCTGGGCGGTTTACTTGCAGGTATAGACAGGAAGATCACTGCAAGGATGCAGGGCAGATTCGGCCCTCCAATACTGCAGCCCTTCTATGATGTCATGAAGCTGCTCCAGAAGGAAGAAATAGTGGTAAATAATTTACAGAATTTTTATATTTATAATTTCCTCTTTTTCATTGTCTTCACAGGAGGACTGTTCTTCATTGGAGACGATCTTCTGCTTGTGATCTTTGCATTGACACTGGCCAGCATATTCCTTGTACTGGCAGCCTATGCGACCAATTCTCCATACAGCAACATAGGGGCAGAAAGGGAGCTGATCCAGATGATGTCCTATGAACCAATGATGCTGATGGTTGCAATAGGCATGTATCTTTCGACAGGAACCTTTATGATTAAGGACATTGTGGCTTTTGAAAGGCCTTTGATAATATATCTTCCGGGGATATTCGCCGGACTGCTGTTTATATTGACAATAAAATTCAGGAAGTCGCCCTTTGACCTGTCCATGTCCCATCATGCGCACCAGGAGATAATAAAGGGACTGACCACCGAATTTACCGGCAGGACACTGGCAGCCATTGAGGTGGCACACTGGTACGAGAATATTTATCTTCTGGGTTTTGTTTACTTGTTTTTTGCAAATAATCCTGTTGTAGGAGTGATTGTTGCCTTGCTGGCATATTTTTCCGAAATACTGATAGACAACTGCAGCGCAAGGTTCAAATGGCAGCTGGCCATGAAGAATACATGGATAGTTACAATGCTGGTAGGTTTGACAAATATTTTGGTAATATATCTGGGTTAGTGCTTTTTAACACAATATGATTACAGGCCTTCAAGGTGTTGAAAGGTACATCCGTAATTCTGCGCTTTGCTTACGTAGAAGTGATATATGTAACGAGGCGCAATTGAGGTGAGAGAGAATGGCTTTTTTTAAAAAGTCTCCATGGATAATACATTATGACGGCACAAGCTGCAACGGATGCGATATAGAAGTGCTTGCCTGCCTGACGCCGGTATATGATGTCGAGCGATTTGGTATCATAAACACAGGGAATCCCAAGCATGCAGATATTCTGCTCATTACCGGTTCGATCAACGAACAGAACAAGCCTGTCGTAAGGAACATATATGAGCAGATGCCTGATCCCAAGGTAGTGGTAGCAGTCGGAATATGTGCGACCTCAGGGGGTATCTTCAAGGAGTGCTACAATGTAATGGGCGGGGTGGATACCATCCTTCCGGTTGACGTTTATGTTCCCGGCTGCGCCGCAAGACCGGAGTCTATAATAGACGGAGTCGTTCAGGGTCTTGCAATACTTGAGGAAAAGTATGGTAAAATGAAGGAAAAGAAACAATAGAAGGTGATTGATATGGGCGAAGAACAGAAAATCAAAACCATTGAAACGGATGAGCTGCTGAACAGGGTGGCGGAGTTTCATGAGCAGGGCTACAGGCTTGTACAGGTGAGCTGCACCAGGCTCAAATATTTTGAACTCAATTATTCCTTTGACAAGGATATGAAATTTGTCAACCTCAGGCTGAATATACTTCCGGGCTTTGAAGTCAACAGTATAACAAGCATTTATGAGGGTGCGTTTTTATATGAAAATGAGATACACGACCTGTTCGGGGTGAAGTTCAGGCATATAAACATAGATTATAACGGGACCCTGTACAAAACTGCGGTGAAAACACCCTTTGACAGCAATACCGATGAAAAGTAGGAAGGTGGTATACCATGGCTAATAGAACAGTTATACCGTTCGGACCTCAGCATCCTGTGCTTCCGGAGCCTATACACCTGGATCTGGTGCTGGAGGATGAGAAGGTGGTGGAAGCCATACCTTCCATAGGATATGTGCATAGAGGGCTGGAAGCGCTTGTTAAGAAAAAGGATTTTATAGAGTATACTTACGTGGCCGAGAGGATCTGCGGCATATGCAGCTTCATTCACGGCCTGGGCTACTGCCAGGCGGTGGAGGAGATAATGAAAATAGAGGTTCCAGAAAGGGCGTTATATCTCAGGACCATCTGGGCTGAGTTTTCCAGGATCCACAGCCATATGCTGTGGCTGGGACTATTGGCCGATGCCTTCGGTTTTGAAAGCCTGTTCATGCATTCCTGGCGTATCAGGGAGAGGATTCTGGACATAATGGAGGAAACCACGGGAGGCAGGGTCATCTTCGGCTCCTGCAAGATCGGCGGAGTCAGAAGAGATATGGACTCCGATACCCTGAACCGTATAAAGAACCTTTTGAAGGAAATAGAAAAAGAGACAAAGGAAATCACTGATGTATTCATGGAGGATTACTCGGTGAAAAGCAGGCTGGTTGGAATAGGCGTACTGCCAAAGGCTGAAGCATATTCCCTGGGCGCTGTGGGGCCGATGCTCAGAGGCAGCGGAGTTGCCCAGGACATGAGAAAGCTGGGCTACGCAGCATATAAGCATGTGGAATTTGAGCCTATAGTGGAAGAAGCAGGAGACAGCTATGCAAGATGCGTAGTAAGGATACGTGAGATATACCAGTCGATGGATATTATAAGACAGTGCATAGGAAAGATCCCTTCAGGACCGGTGGATATCAAGGTCACAGGGAATCCTGACGGGGAATATTTTGCAAGGCTTGAGCAGCCGAGAGGGGAAGTAATATATTATGTCAGGGGTAATGGGAGCAAATTCCTGGATAGAGTAAGAGTAAGGACCCCTACCTTTGCAAATATACCGGCACTCCTGAGGATACTTAAGGGCTGCGATCTGGCCGATGTGCCGATATTGGTAGTTACAATAGATCCTTGTATAAGCTGTACTGAGAGGTGATGTTATGCATCCGATGAAATTCATAAAGACAGTCATGAAAAGTCTTGCAGGAAAGCCTGCGACAGCAATGTATCCTACGGTGAAACGGGAGTTTTACGGCAACACCAGGGGAAGTATAGCAATTACGATTGAGGACTGCATATACTGCGGGATATGTTCGAAAAAGTGCCCGACAGGTGCGATCAGGGTAGACAGGCCAGGGAAGGAATGGGAGATAGACAGGCTTAAATGCATTGCATGCAATTACTGTGTAGAATCCTGCCCCAAGAAGTGCCTTGCTATGGGGAACCATTATTCACCCCCGGCAACTAAAAAGGAAAAGGAAGTTTTCAGGGATGCACGAGTACCCGATAACACAGCAAATAGTTAAGCTGGCTGTGGACAAGGCAGAGGAAAGCAATGCCCTGCGAATTATAAAGATAGAACTGGTCGTAGGAGAAATGACCGGCTTTGTGGGAGATTCAATCAAAATGTATTTTGACGCAATAGCGGAAGGTACTCTGGCTGAAGGTGCAGAGCTATGCATCAGCTATGTGAAGCCCAAGCTGGTATGCGCCGATTGCGGGGAGTATTTTGAAAGATTGAAGTTCTCCTTCCAATGCCCTCACTGTAACGGCAAGGGTATGCCTACAGAGATAGGGAAGGAATTCTATATCAGAGAAATTGAAATAGAGGATTGATAATATGGGAATAAAAAAGCTGGAAGTAATGAAAAACATTTACGGGGAAAATACCGAAATGGCGGTAGAAATCAATAAGGGACTGTCAGAGCAGGGAATTTTTGCGGTTAACGTAATGGGCGCTCCCGGTGCAGGAAAAACCTCCACCCTTATACAGATAATAAAGCAGCTTGGAGAAATCAAACCCTTTGTAATAGAAGGAGACATAGAATCCGACATTGATACGCGCACCCTGAAAGCCATGGGGGTCGAGGCGATACAGATAAACACCCACGGGGCATGCCACCTGGATTCACCGATGCTTATGGATGCCTTGAAGGAGATAAGCTTTAAGGAAGGGGGCATCCTGTTCATAGAGAATGTTGGAAACCTTGTATGCCCTGCTGAATTCGTCATAGGTGAGCATGTGAAAATGCTTATCTGCTCGGTAACCGAGGGCAGCGACAAGCCTTACAAATACCCCCTTGCCTTTGAGAAAGCCGACATAATCATACTTAATAAATGCGATCTGAAGCCTTATCTGGATTTTGACAGTGATTTCTTCCATAAGGGAGTAAAGAATCTTAATGTCAATGCACCGGTATTTGAAGTGTCTGCCAGAACAGGGCAGGGCTTCGGGGATGTAGTCCAATGGCTCAGGGACAAATTGAAATAGGCGGGAGCTTAATATGCTTACGATAGAGTACCGTATCTGGGGAGTCGTGCAGGGCGTGGGCTTCCGGCCCTTTATAGCCAGGCTTGCGGACAAATATGGCCTGAAGGGCTGTGTTTATAACCGCGGCGGTGGAGTATATGTGACGGTTACCGGTCAGCCGGACCGGCTGGAAGGCTTTGAAAAGGAAATAGCCGAAGCAAAGCCGCAGCCCTCGGAGATAGTACACCTGGAAAAAAGAATACTGGATGAGGTCCGGGATTATCCGGACTTTGTCATCAGCGAAAGCACAGAAGGGGAAAATGACATAGCATTCATTTCCCCTGATTTGTCTATTTGCGAAAGCTGTGAAAAGGAGCTTTCCGACCCTTCCGATCCGAGATACCGGCATCCCTTCATCAGTTGCATGGAGTGCGGCCCGCGGTACAGTATAATAGACAGCATACCTTACGACAGGGACAACACCTCAATGCTGGATTTCGACATGTGTAACTTCTGTATGGAGCAGTACACCGACATGGAGGAACGGCGATTTCATGCACAGACCATTTCCTGCCATAGCTGCGGCCCTCAGCTTGCCTACTCATCCCAGGGGTCTGACC
>JAEXXN010000055.1 GCA_023405875.1 Bacillota bacterium
GTCTCTGTTTGTTTCCACTATTTTTTTGAAGCTGTCCATGGGCTTTGCTTCTCCGCTGTAAGTAAATTTGTCATCGCTCAATTCGGCGTGGACCATAAGTACATTCATGTCCTCCAGGTATAAATAACTTTCCTGGGGCAGTTTGCTTATATCCAGCCCCGCATCTGTAAAGGGCTTGGCATCGAACTCCAGCATGATATCAGGATTGCCCTCCTTGCTGAAGTCCTTGCTCCATACGAATCTTTCACCTGTGGGAGACTCCAGGGACCAGCCGTTGTTTACTTCATCCGAGGTCACCTTGTCAGGAGTCTTGTTCAATACTGCTTCAAAGGTGGTTACCGCAAATTTTCCCACCACGTCTGTGGACTGGCAGGCTGAAAGAGATACTGCAATAGCTGCAGCCAAAACCATAATAATCAGTTTTTTCATCATTACATTGATACCCTCCTATCTTAACATTTTTTCTATTGTGTGCAGCAGCTCATCGATTACTTCTGTTTCTCCTGCTTGAATACGGGTTACCATGCAGGATTTCATGTGGTTGTTCAGTATCAGCCGGCTGACTGAATTCATTGCAGACTGGACTGCTGCTATCTGGTTCAGCACATCATCACAGTATACATCCTTTTCTATCATGCCCTTGATTCCCCTGACCTGTCCTTCTATCCTGTTCAGCCTGGCAGTCAGGTCTTTCTTCGCTTTTTCCGAACGAGCGGTTGTATGGATATGACCGCAATTGCTGCATTGCTCCGAGGCTTTCTCATTAGCCAAGCTTATCCCTCCTTTGTCTGCTACGGCTTATAGCTCTTTTATTGAAGTAACCTCATAGCCTGCTTCCTCTACTGCTTCCCTGAGCTTGGAGTCTTCCACCTGCTGGTTCAATACTACTGTTGCATTCTTGTCCTGCAGGCTCACTTCAACCTTTTCTACACCGCTGACTTCCACAAGCGCATCCTCCACATGCTTTACGCAGTGGCCGCAGCTCATTCCCTCGATATTGATCAGTTTTTTCATTTTTTGTTCCTCCTTATATTTTGTGTTTTTATTTTAAGTTTGCTTTTATATTAGTTTGTGGTAAATACGGAACGACACGGGGGCCGTTCCCTACTTATAGGGTTTGAAACCCTTCAGCCTAAGTGCATTTGACAGAACAGAAACTGAGCTCAGTGACATTGCTGCTGCTGCCAGGATCGGGTTAAGCAGCGGCCCGCCGAAAAGATGCAGGAGACCTGCTGCAACCGGTATTCCGGCTACATTATAGCCGAAGGCCCAGAACAGATTCTGCTTGATGTTTCTGATGGTGCTCTTGCTTAACTGTATGGCAGTGGGCACATCCATAAGATCGCTTCTCATCAATACTATATCTGCTGATTCCATTGCAACATCAGTACCGGAGCCTATTGCGATACCTATGTCCGCCTGTGCCAGCGCCGGCGCGTCGTTTATTCCGTCGCCTACCATTGCCACCTTTTTTCCCTCAGCCTGAAGCTTTTTTACCTCATTGGCCTTATCCTGGGGGAGGACTTCTGCCAATACACGGTCTATGCCTACCTGCTTTGCGATGGCCTCGGCTGTTTTGCGGTTGTCACCTGTGATCATTGCTACTTCTATGCCCATTTCGTGAAGCTTCTTTATTGCTCTTGCACTGCTTTCCTTCACAACATCTGCAACTGCTATTATACCGGCAGCCTTATCAGCTATTGCTGCATACATGGGTGTTTTGCCCTCGGCTGCCAATCTGTCTGATTCTGCTTCAAGCTCTGAAAGGCTGATATTCCTTTCAACCATGAGCTTTCTGTTTCCAAGCAGGACATTCTGGCCTTCTATCTCCACCTCAATACCGTGACCCGGTATTGCATTGAAGCTATCTACCTTAAGAAGCTCGAGATTTTCTTTTTCCGCGCCTCTCACTATTGCTTCTCCGAGAGGATGTTCAGAGCCTTTTTCGGCAGCTGCTGCAATCTGAAGGAGCCTGATCTTTTCAATTATTCCCGTTGTGACAATATCGGTTACTTCAGGTCTGCCTTCTGTTATTGTTCCGGTTTTATCAAATACTATAGTCTTTATTTTGTGTGTTGATTCAAGAGCTTCTCCGCCCTTAATAAGGACCCCGTATTCAGCGCCTTTGCCTGTTCCGACCATTATTGCCGTGGGGGTGGCCAGACCTAATGCACAGGGGCAGGCGATAACAAGTACTGCAATAAATATCGTAAGTGAGAATACAGGAGTTTCACCGCCGATAAAGTACCATGCCAGAGCTGACAATGTGGCTATTGCAAATACTATCGGCACAAAATACCCTGATACTATATCTGCCATTTGTGCGATGGGAGCCTTTGAGCCCTGGGCATCCTCCACCAGCTTGATTATCTGGGCCAGAGCCGTATCGCTTCCTACTTTGGTAGCCTTGAAGCTGATGGAACCGGTCTTGTTAATGCTTGCTGCAAAAACCTTATCTCCCTGCTTTTTCTCAACGGGTATGCTTTCACCTGTCAGCATGGATTCGTCGATTGCCGTATGGCCATCCACCACTTCACCGTCAACAGGAATTTTGGTGCCCGGTTTTACAATTATGATATCGTTCACTTCAACTTCTTCTATAGGTATTTCGATTTCTTTATCATCCTGGAGTACTATAGCTGTTTTGGGCGCCAGGCCCATAAGTTTTTTGATAGCCTCGGAGGTTCTTCCCTTTGATACTGCTTCCAGGGATTTACCCAGTAATATCAGGGTAATTATGACACCGGCGGTTTCAAAATACAGGTCCTCAACATACATGAAGTCTCCGATGCTTATTCTATAGGTTGAATACAGACTGTACAGCACTGCTGCGCTCGTACCCATTGCTATCAGCGAATCCATATTTGGACTCCTGTGGAATATCGCTTTGAAGCCTACTGTATAAAAACGGTATCCTGCTACAACTACCGGTATTGTAAGGAAGATTTCCACCAATGCGTAGAGAAGCGGATAATTCATCGGGTCCAGTGCTTTCGGAATCGGCCAGCCCAGCATGGCACCCATTGCTATATACAGGAGAGGAGTTGCAAATACTGCGGAGACTATGAATTTAGTCCATAAAATCCTGATTTCCTTTTCCTTGCGGAGCTTATCCTCATCCACCCTGTCTTTATTTTCTATTTCTAATGCTTTATAGCCGGCCTTTGCTATTGCCTGCTTTATCTCCGAC
>JAEXXN010000100.1 GCA_023405875.1 Bacillota bacterium
TCGATATAATCAGGACCTGTCTTGAAGGAGCATACTTCAAGACCCATATTCCTCACAGCCCTCAATATTCCCATTGTAATCGTCGTTTTCCCGCTGCCGCTGGAGGGTGCAGCTATCATTACCGATTTCATCCATGTGCTCCTTTTATATATTTCGCGAAAAACATTTTACATATATAATTCAAATTTCGCGTAAATATTTCCTTGATTTCATAGAATTCGCGCCGTACTCTGATGGAATACCCTAAACGCGTTCTATATACTTCAAATATGCAAAAAAAATAAAGAACCCCATTGAGAGGTTCCGAACCGTACGCTATAAAAGCACTTGCTTACACTTCTATAAACTTATATACGCATCTGTCTTTCCCTCCGAAAGAATTTGCATATATCAGGCAGGTCTCCTGGCTTGGCTTCACTTTACTCCCTGTACCTTCCCGGTTTTATCCAGTGGCTGCAAATTTTCTTGCTAACAGGTTTCATCAGCTTCACAGTAACGGTGGGCTGCAGCGGATTTTAACCGCTTTCCCTTTTCATCCCTTACGGGCACCTGATAAAAGTACTAAATATTCACTTTTCCGCGTTGATTATAACGCGGTCGATACCCTCCGCTCATAGAGGTGAGGGACTTCTACCGCCTCATTATAGCATGTAAAATATAAATAGTCAAACAGCTATATAGCCCGCAAAAAATGTTATGAATCAGTTCTCAACAAATTCCGCTCCGCGTTCCTTCAGCACTTCAACCTCCACTGCATTCAGATACACGTATTCCATTCCATTTTCTTCCTTTGTCGCAAGTGTCCCCACAACCCTGAGCCAATCATTTTTCTGGGGATATTCTCCATCCCATACAAATTCAAAGCCTGCAACTCCATCATTTCCACAGCAGCCGGGGCCGTTGCGGATAACTGAGTGTATCGATTTCCCGTCTACTTGATACACACTGTAAAAGCCTTCAAGCTTTATTTTTTTATCCGCGTAATCCTCCGGATTCAGGTATACATCATTTATCTGCGTTATGAACATCTTCTCCCTTATTTCAACAATATCGCCATCCGCAGCAGGCAGGACATCCTCTGCCGCAGCCTGAGTCCCCGCAGCCTCGCTGCTTTGCTCCACAGGAACGGCTTTATTGCCGGAGCAGCCGGACATGATATATATTCCGGCAAACAAGATAAACAGAATTATAAATCTCTTTTTCATATACATCCCCCTATGATCTTCCGGGAATCAACCCGATAGCAGAAAACGCCCCGAAATTTATGATATTGACGGCTACAATACTTGCTCCGGCAGGCAGTGAAAAAGCAAAGGACGCGGCAATGCCTATGAGAAAGCATACGGAAGATATCACTGCGGAACTTACAACCACACTCTTGAAGCTTTTGAATACGCGCATCGAGGTAAGTGCAGGAAAAATTATAAGGCTTGATATAAGCATCGTTCCCATGATCCTCATCCCTATAACGATTGTCAGTGCCGTCAGGAAGGCAATGAGCATATTGTAAATGTCAGCCCTGGTCCCGGTAGCCTTTGCAAAGCTCTCGTCAAAGGTTACGGCGAAAATCTTATTGTAGAACAGAATAAACAACGTAAGTACTATTATGGAAAGGGTGACGCTCAGGTATACATCACTTTTGCTCATTGCCAGGATACTGCCGAACATATAATTGCATACGTCGGTATTCATACCGCTTGTGACAGAGGTGACTATTATACCTATTGCCAGGGAGCTGCTTGATATCAGCGCAATCGCTGCGTCCCCCTTGATTTTGCTGCTTTCGCTTATCCTGAGCAGCAGAAATGCAGCCGCGACTACTACCGGTATCGATACCTGCAAGGGTGCCATATTCATAGCCATGGCAACCGACAAAGCTCCGAAGCCTACATGGGAAAGCCCGTCACCTATCATGGAATAGCGCTTCAGTACAAGGCTGACTCCAAGCAGGGCCGCGCACAGAGAGACCATGCCTCCTACGATTATTGCCCTTACTATAAAGGAATAGGACAATAGCTCATTTATTAGCTGAAGCATCCTGAGCACCTCCTAAAAAGCCTTTGCTTATATTGCTTGAAAGATAGTCAGACGTATCTCCGAAGAACAGGGCCCTGGTTCCCATATGCAGTATCTTGTCTGAATTCACTACAGCGCTGCTCACGTCGTGGGATACCATTATCACTGTAATATTGCTTTCACGGTTAAGGCTTTTGATAAGTGCATAGAGCTCTGCCGTTATAATAGGGTCCAATCCGGTCACAGGCTCATCCAGGAACAGTATTTTATCAGTAGCGCAAAGAGCCCTTGCCAGCAGTACCCTTTGCTGCTGCCCTCCGGACAGATCCCGGTAGGACTTGCTTCTGATTTCCCCAATACCAAGCCTCTCCAGATTTTCGTATACCCTGTTTTTTTCTTTTTTTGAATAAAAGGGCCTCATACCCCGGCTGTTAAGGCATCCCGAAAGCACTACTTCATATACGCTGGCAGGAAAATCCCTCTGAACTATGGTCTGCTGCGGCAAATAGCCCAATTCAGTCTGCTTTACCCCATTCTTAAATTCCATAATACCCGACCTTAGCTTTATCAAGCCAAGCATCGCTTTGAGAAGTGTGCTTTTCCCCGATCCGTTTTCACCGACTATCGCTATGTAATCGCCGGCAAAGACATCGAAGGAAATATCATCAACAGCAAGTATGTTCTCATAGCTGACGGATATATTCCTGCAAGAAATCTGAAGCATATTATTTCAGTCCTTCCCTTAAATTCTCCGCATTTTGTTTCATCAGTAACAAATATGTAACCCCATTTTCAAATTCATCCTTGGAAACATTGTGGCAGGAATGAAGCAGCAGCATTTTTGCACCGGTCTCATCACTTATTGATTGAGCTACCTTGGGTGTGCTCAATTCCTCATAATATATGACAGGGAACTTTTCTGCCTTTATCTCATCTATAAGCTCTGCAACGACCTTTATGCTGGGCTCTGTTTCAGTAGAGCAGGAATCATAAGCGGCTTCATACTCCAGGCCGTATTGCTTCACAAAGTAATGGAAAGCAAAACGTCCCCCGAAAATGATCTCATTTCTGCTGCCGCTGCTCACGATCTCCCTGAACTCTTTATCAAGCGCATCCAGCTTTCCCTTATACTCAACAGCGTTTTTTACATAGTATTCAGCATTGGCGGGATCAAGCAGGCAAAGGGAGGCTGCAATATTGTCCACCATTATTTTTGCATTATTGGGATCTGTCCACACATGGGGATCAAATAAATGCTCATGGTCATGCTCTTCGTGATCAGCATCTTCTTCATGCTCATGCTCCTCATGGTCGGCATCCTCTTCATGCTCATGCTCCTCTACCTTTGATAATTCAATACTTTTAGTGACATCAAGCACAACAACGTCCTTATTGCTTATTCCGTCAATTATCCGCTGTGCCCAGGGCTCCATATATTGGCCTGTATAAATCAATAAATCTGATGAATTTATCCTTATTATATCCTCCGGCTTAGGTTCATAGGAGTGGCTTTCCACTCCCGCAGGCAGGAGCATGGTCACCTCAGCCTTGTCTCCTGCAACCTGGCGCGCAAAATCATACTGGGGAAAAAGGGTTGTGACGATACTGATCTTATCACCGGCTGATACCTCAGGGCTGCTTGTGATTTGTTCCGTTCTGTCCGGTGAACAACCTGATGCAGCCGATACGGCTAATATCATTATAACAGATAACACTAAAATTTTCTTTATCATAATAACTCCTCCTGAAAATAATTTTCAAACTTAACCACTAATTATTATTTCCACAGCTTTCACAAGTGCCGTACAGAACAGTTTTTGAATTATCCATCCTGAAGCTGTGATTCTTCAATATGTGTGCGCTCATCCTGTCAAGGTAGGTGCATTCAATATGGAACAGCTCTCCGCAGCCGCTGCAGATCAGGTGATAGTGCATATGGCAATTACCATCATCTATATACTGATAACAAGCGCTTAAGCTTTCCGGGCCATTGTATTTCCTGACCTTGCCCTCCTTTGCAAGCAAGTCCAGATATCTGTAAACAGTGGCTTTTCCCACAGGGTTACCCGTTTCCTTCAGGTGATCGACTATGTTGTCAACAGTTATATGGTCTTTTTTGAATTTATGGATAAAATCAAGAATTATTTCACGCTGCCTGGTATTATAGTTTTTCCTTTGCATAACAAGCCCTCCTTAATAACTTCCTATTTCAATTTGAATTCGATTCTCATTTTCATATTATAATATACTAGGCCTGGCCCGTCAATTATTCCCTTTATACACTTTTTTAATTTTTGACATCCCTTAATGCATATGATATTTTTGTAGCAGTATATTTCTGATATTCGGTATATCGGTGGAGGCATTATGGAAAAGCTTGATAGAGACTTTTATCTCAGGGATACCCTGATAGTTGCAAGGGACCTTCTTGGCAAGGAGCTGGTACATCATACCGGGGGTTTAAAGGTGGTAGGAAGGATAGTGGAAACGGAGGCTTATACTGGTCCCGGGGACAAGGGCAGCCATTCCTACGGCGGCAGAAGAACAGGCAGAAATGAAGTTATGTATCACATGGGGGGCACTGCTTATGTTTATCTTATCTATGGAATGTATCACTGCTTTAATGTGGTAACGGAAGGCTTGGATGAACCGGCGGCAGTTCTGGTAAGGGCCGTAGAACCGGTGGAAGGCGTTGAATTCATGTACGGTGCCAGATACAACTCTTCTTCTGCAGCTTTGAGTTCCAGACAGAAAACCGGCCTGTGCAACGGTCCCGGAAAGCTTTGTATTGCAATGAATATCAGCAGATCAGAAAATGGACTTGACCTATGTGACAGCCGGCTTTATATCCGTGAAGCCTTCAATGAGCCTTTTTCCATAAAAAGCTCTCCCAGAATAAATATTGATTATGCCGGAGAATACAAGGATAAACCCTGGAGGTTCTATATAGAAGGGAACAGCTATGTGTCGAAGGGATGAAAAAACACCGCATTGTTGCGGTGTTTTCGTTGCAGCATAATATTTTATTGCAGTCCTTGTCCTTCATAAAGCAGTCACTAAGCTTTGAAAGTCCCTCATATTCCATCAGCCATACAATTCTATATTCAGAACTCCCTCTATCTTTGACAAGCATTCTATAATATCGGGGTTTACATCCTCCCTCGGCTTGTTGACTCTTATCTTCAGAACAATAGAATATTCATCGGAAACCTCCATGGCTATATCGCATATCTTCAGATCACGTTTTCCCAGTTCGGTGCCTATCTTGCCTATCTGACCCGGTTTATCGAGAGTTTTTATCTTGAGCAGAGTACTTCTCCTGCTTCCATATACACGCTCCTCAAATCTGGAGAACACTACAAGGGTAACAAGCACCATAACAGTCGCGAATATGGCTCCGGTATAAAAACCAAGCCCCACCGCCAGCCCAATGCCCGCAACCGACCACAGGCTTGCAGCAGTTGTCAGCCCTTTGACCGTAACCCCTTCCTTCAGTATCGTACCTGCACCGAGAAAGCCTATTCCGCTTATTACCTGAGCTCCCAAGCGTGCCGGATCAATGTTTGCATAGCTTTTGTATTCTTCAAATATATAAATATTGCACAGCATGATCAATGTAGCTCCGACACAAACCAGTATATGCGTCCGGAAGCCTGCAGGATGCCTGTTTTTCTCTCTTTCTATCCCTATAAGGCCTCCAAGCAGGCAGCCGAGAGCAAGTCTCACCAGCAGCTCCATATTTTCAGGCATTTTTTTCACCTCACTATAATAATTGCTTGATGATTAAATTAATCAAAGGTTCATACATAGTTCGACCTATTAACAGCTTATTCCTGTATTATAACGCATCAGTAGAAAATTTTTTGCCTTCGCGTGTTTCAACTATATAGGTTGCATTAAAGAAGTTTCAAGGAAGAATCAGGCAACCTATGAAATCAAGGTATATGTTTTGCAATATTTGAATTATGATGTAAAGTGTTTATTGCAAAACATATTGGCGGGAGATATGCTCACCCCCTGATAAATAAATTAAGCGGTATACTCCACTTATATAGTTAGGCGGCATCTATAGCCTCTTTATATAATATAATTCCTTGAAAAATATTATACTAAATGATAGATTTTTACTGTAGGGTTAAATTAAGAAAGGAGCCGGATCGATGAACAGCGAAATTATAGGGAGCTATTTAGTTGCAAATGGCGGGACAATGCCTGTACAGGCCGCGGAGAGCCTTTCTTCCAACTCCTCCCGGACCATTTACGAGGTGATCCGTGTTATGTCCGGAGTTCCGCTTTTTCTTGAGAGGCATCTGAAAAGGCTGGAGGCTTCGGCGGGACTGGTAAACAGCTCAGTGTCACCAATAAGCGGAAAGCTTCGGTCAGATATCCGGGAGCTGATAAAAATAAACGGTAATCCGGATAAAAATGTAAAAATATTAGTGTACAACCTGGAAAACAGCACCCCCGACTACATGGCATATTTCATAGAAAGCAGTTATCCCAGCCCTGAGGAATACAGCAAAGGGGTTGCTGCGATACTGCTGAAGGAGGAGAGGGACAACCCCAATGCAAAGGTTGTCAATTCAAGCTATAAGGAAAGGGTTTCCGGGGCTTTATCCGATGCAAAAGCCTATGAAGCGCTTCTGGTGAACAGCAAAAATGAAATCACAGAGGGAAGCCGTTCCAATTTGTTCTTTGTAAGGAAGGGTGAGGTTCTGACAGCACCCCGGGACAAGGTTCTGATAGGAATAACCAGGGTGTGTGTGCTGGAGCTGTGTGAAAAGCTTCATATAAAAGTGCATGAGGAACCTGTATGCACCGATATGCTCCAGGAAGTTGACGGTGTGTTCATGACGGGGACATCACCCAAAATACTGCCCATAAGCTCTGTTGACGGGAGGCATTTTGATTCCGCATCAAACCAGGTCATAAAAGGGCTTATGAAGGGCTATGATAATATGCTTGACGAATATATACGCCGTGTAAAAGAAAACGGGTAAGCCTAAAGC
>JAEXXN010000212.1 GCA_023405875.1 Bacillota bacterium
GTAAAAACAAAGAGCTGCTTATAATAAAAAAGGAAGGCTATTATTATCCCATAGGAGCTGCACACGGGCAGCCGATCCGGGAGGATTACCATATAGACCTCAGGACAGGAGAGCTTTATACGCTGGCGGAGCTGTTTAAAAAAGACAGCGGCTACAAGGAAAAGCTGGGTGAAATTATAAGGAAGAAGATTGCCGGGATAAACGATGAGCTTGGAGGACAGATGTATTCGGAAGATATAGGAGATTGGGAGGATATGAGCGGGTTTGCGATAGCGAGGGATTCGCTGCATATTTATTTCTATCCATATGCCATTGCCGCCTATGCTGCGGGTTTCCCTGAGTTCACCATAAGCTATGCTGAGCTGGAGGGCTTGATAGACAAAGAGGGAGAGCTCTGGAAGGCCTTTGACAGGGAGCCCTCAGCCAAGCCCGGAAGTCAGGAAAATGAAGTATATCCCGAGGATAGGGCTAAAATCGAAGAAGCAGTGAAGAACTATGAAAATACATTGATCGAGGCTATCAACAACAATGATTTCAGCCTGGTAGAGCCGTGGCTTTATCCTGACAGCAGCCTTTACAATTCACAGAAGCAGCTTGTCGCCGAGCTGAATAAAAAACAGATAAAAGAGCGCCTGGAGGGCTATGCCGTTGAAGCTGTTACGACAGATAATTTCAACATAATCAGGGCGTATGTGACCGAAAGCATAGGGATACAATATCCTGGGAAGGAGTATACAACCAAACAATTCAGGTGGGTATATTCCCTGGTATATAATTATCAAAATCAAAAGTACCAATTGACCCATATCGACAAGTGGGACATGGGGACAGGTACCTTGTCCCGGAACGGCAATCAATAAGTTATAAGCAAAACCCCCTTTGCTGAGATTTACTCGGCAAAGGGGGTTTTAAATGTATTGATTATCACAGCTTATACGGATTTATGCCAAGCAGCCGGTCAAGGCTCAACATGCTGTAGCCCCTTGCTCTCAGGCCGGTTATGATTTCCGGCAGTGCTTGCAGCTCAACATCAAGTCCCGGATATGTGTGCAATAGTATGATATCCCCTGGCCTTACATTATTCAGTACGTTATTTACAATGGTTTTCTTATCCACGTTCTGCACCCAATCCATAGAATCGATTGACCAGATCACTGCCTTGTTGCCTGTGCCGGTAAATGCCGGAAGGACCCTTTCATCAACAGCTCCATAGGGAGGCCGGACAAAGGTCGGCTTCATGCCTATGATACCTTTGATCCTGTCCTCAGTCCGGACAATCTGTTTTCGTACCTCGGCAGGGTCTTCCTTTGTAAAGTCCGGATGGTTCCAGCTATGATTGAGAATGAGATGGCCTTCATCGTACGCCCTTCTGACTATTTGAGGATTTAAATCAATCCTGCCTCCCATGAAAAAAAAGCTACCTTTTATGTCATGCTGCTTCAATATATCAAGTACTCCCGGAGTTATGGCCGTATCAGGGCCGTCATCAAAGGTGAGGCTGACTGCATACCGGGAAACAGGGCCATTGATATATACTTCCTTTGGATGCTTCCTGGCAAACTGAAGGATAAAATTTCTCCATTTTGACAGGTTGTCTGTCTGGCTTTGTGTCAGTTTGTCGGAGCTTCCGAGGATATTATATGCCGGATAGATAGCTTCAGGGTCGACAGGTATAAAAAGCTTCATGCCTATAATGAGATTTGCAGGGTTAACACCTGGATTGGACTGAAGCAGAGAATCCAGTGAAGCCCCGAACTTTTTTGAGATGAGATAAAGGGTATCACCGGGCTGTACGGCATATACCATCGGGCCCTGGAAGGGTATGCTTATGACCATTCCGGGAAAGATCAATGCCGGATTGGTGATCTGAGGATTTACTGCAAGGATTGTTTTTATGCCGACACCAAATCTCTGCGCTATCCCATACAGAGTATCACCTGTCCTGATTGTATACTTGAACATAAAAACACCTCCATATATATAATATGCAGGCTTGAGAAGAAAGGTGCCCTGTACCTGTAAAACAGATAAGCAGCGGCTGTGTATTCTGGTATAATAAGAAGTATGAGAGGTACAGGAGAAAGGATGATTGAATTGGCGGATATCCTGATAAAAAACGGATTGCTGGTAGATGGCACAGGCCGTCCCGCGTATGAAGCCGATATAGCAATCAGTAAAGGAAGGATCGCGGATATTGGAAAGGCTTTGGGAGATGCAGCGGGAGAGGTCGTTGATGCGGCAGGGCTGGTGGTCTGCCCCGGATTTATCGACGTACACAGCCATAACGATCTGGTACCCTTTATGGACCGCAGGATCGGAAATCTGAAGCTTCTGCAGGGTGTCACCACCGAGCTGGTCGGTCAATGCGGCCTGGGGGTGGTGCCTTGTGTTGAGGCTGAAAGCGAGATATGGAAGAATTATATCAGGGGCGTGGTGGGCGATCCCGGTATCGTGTGGGAGTTCAGCAGCTTGGACAAGTATTTTGATGCTATAAGCAAGGAAGGCTTGAGGAACAATTATGCGGCACTTATATCCCATGGGGCGGTCAGAACATATGCAATGGGGTTTGAGAGCAGATGCCCGCGCAGGGATGAGCTTGAGGACATGTGTGAAATAGTAAATGCTGCAATGGAGTCAGGGGCCTTTGGCATGTCCCTGGGGCTCCAGTATATGCCGGCTATTTTCAGTTCAAAAGATGAGCTTACAGAGCTGTGCAAGGTCGTGAAGAAGCATGACGGAATAGTTATGGTGCACCTTAGAAATCATGACAGCTCGATAGTCGATGCCATGGATGAAATATTATCTGTCGCTGAGAGCTCAGGGGTAAGGCTTCATATTTCACATATGAGGTCGTATAATTCCAGGGAATTGGGCTGTAG
>JAEXXN010000227.1 GCA_023405875.1 Bacillota bacterium
CAACTATATCGAAATATTTCGGTTTTATCCCATAGCCAGGCCTTTTTGCCGTCATCATATCTTCTGTTATTATTGTACCTCGGGGTATATTCACTCTGGCTGTAAGGCTTCGCCTTCCTTTTTCGTAGTTCTCCATTTCCTCCCAGGAAACCTTTTTAGCTCCATCCCCCTTAGCCTTCTCAACGTCCCTAATATGCCCAACCATCAATTTCAGTTCTTCCGGTTCGATTGAGAAGCCGTGATCAGGTCCTGGCTGTTTCCTATCCAGGGTAAAATGCTTTTCCAGTATACAAGCGCCCATAGCTATAGCAGCCACTGGGATATGCCAGCCGAGAGTATGATCTGAAAACCCCGTGGGAAGTCCGAAAGCGCTGAGGAGGGTATCCATTGCCTTGAGATTTACGATGTGTATCGGCGAAGGATAACAGGTATTGCAGTGCAGCAAGGCAATATTGCAGTTGCCTGTGCTTGCTACAGCTTCTATTGCTTCCTCAATTTCGCCAAGGCTTGCCATGCCTGTGGAAAGGATCATAGGTTTTCCTTTTTCAGCAATATACTTCAGAAATCTGAGATCCACTATTTCCAGGGATGCCACCTTGAACAAACCGACACCTGCTGCATCCAGCAAATCCACAGCATCATTATCAAATGGTGAAGACAGAAAGTCAATATTCTGCGCTTTTGCATACTCTGCAAGCAGTGGTATCCACACTCTGGGATGCTGCACCTGCTTTATCAGATCATAGGGCTTCATGGAATCCCTTGAAAACTGCGGGGTATTCCGGGAATATAGTTCCTCAGCTCTGTAGGTCTGAAATTTCACCGCATCTGCTCCTGCCTCTGCAGCTTTTTTTATCAGTTCCTTTGCTGTATCCAGGTCGCCATTATGATTGGCGGCTATATCCACCATAATATAGCACGGATTGCCTTCCCCAATTTTTCTACCGTTACTCAAAACTATCTCTTTCATATCAAGTCTCCTCACCCTAAATATGCCTTTGAGCTACTTCTTTATTAATTGCTGCAATGCCTGGATTGTTATCCAGAAACTGCACTACGCTCCTGGCAGGAACGTATACATCATTGAAATGCTCGAACACCTTGGTTACCAATGTAAAATCCTCTATAGTATCTACACAAAGTCTATAATCTTTATTGTACAAGCTTTCTCCATATACCTTTCCTATTGAAAACAACTCTGGATGATGATACATAAACGCAGTCACATGCTCCTTATGCCTATCCTTCGACGCCATATTGCAGGTCTTCTTAAGTGCTTCTCTTGAGAACACTTCTACATCAAAACCTCTGATAAAAGAATCTGGTACATCCAGCCTTATATAGTCATAATTATATATCTGGTAGTGAGATATTACATTATCAACAATATCAGGATCACTAAAGGGGCAATCTCCCGTCACCCTTACTATAATGTCCCCGCCATGCTCCACGACACAATCTCCATACCTTTTAAGGACATTATCCTCATCGCCTCTGAAAACCTTATATCCTGCAGTTCTAACAACTTCATGCAAAAGGTCATCCTCTGCCTTATCTGAGGTAGCAAGTATCAGATTATCAATTTTTTTTGATTTGGCAAGTCTCTTCAGATTCAATAATATCAAAGGATATCCCATTACTTCCTTTATCACCTTGCCTGGAAATCTCTGGGACCCCATTCTTGCCTGTACTATGCATGTTATCATACTATCACCGCTTCCAAATTATACATATCAGCAATCTCTATATCGGCCTCATAATCATTGCTTAATCTTAATCCCACATGATCACCTGAAGCTCTTATAATTCTGACAGTATATATGCCCAGCTGCTTAGCCCCAAAGAAATCCTTGCGTGGATTATCACCAACATATGCCATACTGTCAAATGTTACCCCAAAATTTTCAGCCATTTTTACATATGGCTTTATACTGGGCTTACAGAAATCTACTCCGTGCTCATCCGTTACAATAATATAGTCAAAGTATTTCTCAATACCAAGTAGCCTTATTTTATTCCACTGCACATAATATTTTCCATCAGTAATCAACCCCAACTTATATTTCCTCTGACATTGCTTCAAAACATATTCCGCATCCTCATACAATGAGATTTCGGGCGATGCATTTCTGTATATTTCTATAAGCTTATCTATATCTTCATTTAAACTATAAATATCGCAGACATCATTAAATATCCTGCCTCTGCCTTTATCAGCAAGCAGCTTTAACATAGTCTGAATAAGCCTGTCACTATCCATAAAATACTTTTTCGATAGATAGTGTGAAACTTCTTTAAAAGCACCTTTCACATAATCCATTTCATTATAAAGAGTGTCATCTAAATCAAAAACCAATGCTTTCATATGAATACCGCCTCATCATACCGAAGCATCGTAAGCTCCTTAAAATTCCCAAGCTGTAATTCAGATTTCCTGCCATTTATAAAATCCATAAATACTTTCCCATAATCAATTCCGGCTTCCATGGCAAGAGGAACCCCGCCACCTACCCTGGCATTGATTTCTGTATATTTTATTTCCCCGTCAACGGTCTTGAAGCACTGAACTGTAGTAGGACCGATACTGCCTAGTTTTTCCAATAAAAACTTTGTTTGTTCTATCAACTCCATATCTTTAACCGTCCGAGTTTTGCTAACCTCTCCTGCTCTTACCTCAAGCCGCTCTCTGGGAACAACGGATATTGCCCTGCCGTCCGGGTCTGATAGGCAATCCATTGTATATTCAATTCCTGTCAGTCGCTCCTGTATAATTGGGTTGGGAACTCTCCCATAATAAAAATTAAATTCCTCCATATCATTTACATTAAATGAATTGTAACTGCCCATACCTCTTCTGGGCTTAATAAACATTGGAAATTGCATATTGACCTCTGACCTGTCTATAAAGCTCTCGGGTGTGCTAATATTATTATTGATAAAAAACTGATAAGTTTCCCACTTATCACTGCATATATCCAATACTCTTTTTTCAGAAAGCATCAAGAAGGTACCATTTTCCTTAAGCTTATCTCTTACAGAATCTAATACGTAAAATTCTTTTTCATAAAGAGGTAATATAATATCTATCTCATATTTTCTGCAAATATCTATTATTCCCTCTACATATCCGGGGTTGTTACAGGGTGAAATAAAACAGAAATGGTCGGCATAAAATGATGCCGGGGCAAGCTTGGAACAATCCGCTCCAACTACTGTAAAGTGTTTCTTGAAATATTTAATTAACTGCACTCTCTTTCCGATTGCTGTTACAAGTAATTTCATTCTACTACCTCACATTTTTATTTCATGCTATAGATATTTGATATTCTTTAAATGAAGGAAGCTTCTTATCCTTTTCTGATATAAGTATATCTTCAATTTTTTCAACTGGCCATGTTATAGCTATATCAGAGTCATTCCATATAATGCCTTGTTCATACTCAGGATAGTAGAAGTCAGTACACTTATAAGCAAACTCTGCAATATCCGATAATACCAAAAACCCATGAGCAAAGCCTTGTGGAATATAAAGCTGCTCTTTATTTTCTCCGCTTAGAACAGTACCATACCAACCACCAAAGGTTTCTGACCCTACTCTTAAATCCACTGCAACGTCAAATACTTCACCAAGAATAACTCTCACAAGCTTGCCCTGCGGATGCTCCTTCTGAAAATGGAGACCTCTTAATACACCTTTTTTCGAACTGGACTGGTTGTCCTGAACAAAGGCCATATCTATACCCACTTTTTTAAAATCATTGTAATTATATACTTCCGTAAAGTATCCTCTGCTGTCTCCAAAAACGGCTGGTTGAATTAAAAAAAGTCCTTTTATATGTGTTTCAGTAAATGTGAATTGTCCCAATCTCAATACCTCGCTTATATAACCACCTATGCATTTTTATACATAGAGCTATAATATTTCTGATATTCACCTGAAGTTATGCTTCTCATCCATTCCTTATTCTCCAAATACCATTCAATTGTCTCTATGATGCCTTCCTCAAAGCTCGTTTCCGGCACCCAGCCTAGCTCCTCCTTTATTTTAAGTGCATCAATACCATAACGTCTGTCATGGCCTTTTCTATCTTCTACATATTTAATCAGCTCTTCATTGATTTTATTATCAACATTATTATGCAAATAGTTAATAATAAGTTTTACTATATGAATATTTGTTCTTTCGTTATTACCACCGATGTTATAGACCTCCCCAGGCCTGCCTGAGCTAATCACCATATCAATCGCCTTGCAATGGTCATCCACATACAGCCAGTCTCTTACATTAAGCCCATCACCATATACGGGCAAAGGCTTCTTATTCAAGCAGTTGTTGATAACCAGTGGAATCAGCTTTTCCGGGAACTGGTAAGGGCCATAATTATTTGAGCATCTGGTGATGTTTACAGGCATTCCATATGTGTCATAATAGGCCTTAACTACTAAATCTGCTCCGGCTTTACTAGATGAATAGGGACTATGAGGATCTATTGGTGTATTCTCCGTAAAATAACCGTTAGGTCCTAATGAACCATAAACCTCATCAGTAGATATTTGAAGAAATTTCTTCCCTGCTCTAAAGCCCCTCTCATCTGACCAATGCGTCTTTGCGATATTAATCAGGTTGACTGTTCCCAATACATTAGTTCTGATAAATATCTCCGGATCTGTTATGCTCCTATCCACATGGGATTCCGCAGCAAAGTTTACAATATAGTCTATCTCATACTTTTCAAATATCTCATTTATCTTTTCTTTATCACAAATATCACCTTGCACAAAGCTGTAACGGCTATCCGTCTCAATAGCTTTTAGGTTCTCAATGTTACCCGCATAAGTAAGCTTGTCATAATTAATAATGTTTATACCCTTATGTCTTTTTAATATATATTGTATAAAATTGGAGCCGATAAATCCAGCTCCACCTGTGACCAAATATATTTTCATAAATCCAACCCCTTTATAAAATGGTTGATTGCATCCTCCCAATTTCTCATTTCGTCTCCCAGAGTACATTTCAACATCATATTGTCCAGAGCTGAATAAGCGGGCCGTTTGGCTGCTCTTCCCAACTGAGATGTTTTAACAGGGGTTACCGGACAGTCGAGCTCTGCAGCCTGCAATATCTTTAAAGTAAAATCATACCAGCTGCACTCTCCGTTTCCACTGCAGTGGCATATACCATACTCATCTGTCAATGCTATTTTTAATATATGGTATACTAGGTCCTCCGCATTTGTCGGGCTTCCAATCTGATCATCCACAACATTCAAGCAGGGCTTTTCTTTAGCCGCTCTGAGAATAGTCCTGACAAAGTTACTGCCGTTTCTTCCATATAGCCATGAGGTACGTATGATAAAATATTTGTCACAAAACTCTCTTACATATTCTTCACCTAAAAGCTTGGTCTTTCCATAAATATTCCCCGGCGCAGCCTGGTCATATTCTCTGTATGGAAGATTTCCATTACCCGCAAAAACATAGTCGGTAGAAAGCTGTACCAGCTTGGAACCAACTGTCTGAGCGGCTATTGCAACATTCCTTGCCCCAAGGGCATTTACCTTGAATGCGGTATCCATGTCAGTTTCACAGCCGTCAACATCGGTGTATGCGGCTGTATTTATAATAACATGTGGTCCAAATTCTCTTATTGTGCTTCTAACTGCGGATAAGTCTGTGATATTCAACTCTTGAGAATTTAATGCTACAATGTCGGCATTATTATAACATCTGTCGACTGAACCTAAAAAACAATTCATTTTCTTCACTATATGAAGGAGTTCGCTCCCTAACTGTCCTTTGGCTCCTGTAATCAATATTTTCATACGAATTTCCCCTCTATAACTGCTATTCTTTGGTCGCTGCTACTTCCTTCATCAAATCATAATCCCTACAAAGTATTGTATCTAATTCTATTTCCTTCGCCAATTCATTCGCATAGGCAAAAGAACTGAAGGTTCCCGCATCAGTCCACCAACCCTCCAACATATTAAAAGTAAGAGATTTATCCTTTATATACCAATTATTTACATCTGTAATTTCCAATTCCCCTCTGTTTGAAGGTTTCAACGTCTTGATAATATTAAAGACCCTATTGTCGTACATATATATTCCTGTGACACAATAATCACTCTTGGGCTTCTTTGGTTTCTCTTCAATCCCTGTAATCTTGTTCCCTTTAAGCTCCGCAACCCCGTATCTCTGAGGATCAGGGACTTTCTTTATCAATATTTTTGCTCCCTGCTCCTGTTTAACGAAGCTTTCCACATAGTCTGATATATCATCCTCAAATATGTTATCTCCCAATATTACAAGGCATTTGTCATCATTCACAAATTCCTCGCATAACCCCAGTGCTTGAGCTATTCCCCCAGGCTGATCCTGTATACGGTAAGTGAACTTGACCCCATAATCATGTCCGCTGCCCAAAAGGTTTACTACTGAACCCATATGGTCCTTCCCTGTAATGACCATTATTTCTGTTATTTCTGCCTGCTTGATTTTCGCAATCAAATGCTCTATCATTGGGTGTTTGCCTACCGGCAGCAAGTGCTTATTGGTTACTTTGGTTAATGGATAAAGCCTTGAGCCTGTGCCACCCGCAAGTATAATACCCTTCATATGTGAAGTCCTCCTAAGTTATTTAGAATTGGTTTTACAATTTTATTCCCAATGCTTGACTATTGCTAATAAGACTGACCAATTATAATTTTATGCCTACCTTATAAAGCCTCTTAGATTATGTTAGCAAAATAATCTATAGTCTTTCTTAAACCCTCATGTAAAGGTACCCTTGGCTTCCATTCAAGCATCGACTTTGCTAAAGTTATATCCGGTTTTCTCTTTTTAGGATCGTCTTCCGGCAATTGTTTAAACACAAGCTCTGATTTTGAATTTGTCAGTTTAATAATCTTCTCTGCAAGCTCTAACATATTGTATTCTTCAGGGTTTCCCAGATTAATCGGGCCCTTGATATTGCTTGGAGAATTCATCATCTTCAATAAACCGTCTATCATATCATCCACATAACAAAAGGATCTAGTTTGGTTGCCTCTTCCATAAACAGTAATAGCATCTCCTCTCAATGCTTGTACTATAAAATTACTAACTACCCGCCCATCATTAGGATGCATTTTGGGACCATATGTATTAAAAATCCTTACCACCTTAATTTTTACATTATATTGCCGCCAATAATCAAAGAACAAGGTCTCTGCACATCTTTTGCCTTCATCATAACAAGCCCTGATTCCTACCGGATTTACATTTCCTCTATAGCTTTCATCCTGTACATCTATTTCCGGATCACCATATAC
>JAEXXN010000242.1 GCA_023405875.1 Bacillota bacterium
AGGTATATGTTTTGCAATATTTGTATTCTAATGTAAAAGGTTTATTGCAAAACATATTGGCGGGAGCTGTGCAGGCGGGGACATCTATTGCCTCGTTATATTCTGAATTTATCCACTTCCGCCCTGAATTTTGCTGAGCTTTCTTTTGTTTTCATAACCTGTTCCCGGACTTCATTTGCTTTACAGTTAGCTTCAGTGACCCTGTCCGCTATATCTGTGGTTCCTCCCGCGCCTTCATTAGCTGCTGAAGCAACGCCCTCAATGGCGGCAAGGACATTCTGTATGGACGCCAGAAGCTCTTCCGAAGTAGCACTGAATTCAGTTACAAGCTCATCAACAAATTTCGCATCGTTGCTGTATTGATCCGCTACTTTTATCATTACTTTATAATCATTGTCTATATCTGTAGACACGAAGGTCAATAAAGCATTGGCACTGTCTGAGAGATTATTGACTGAACCGGTTACCTTTGAGGTCATCTCCTGAATCTTGAGAACGGTATCCTTTGATTGCTCCGCAAGCTTTTTTACTTCATCCGCAACTACGGAAAAACCTCTTCCTGCCTCCCCGGCTCTTGCAGCTTCAATTGCCGCATTTAATGCAAGAAGATTTGTCTGCTCTGTGATCTGCATAATTGACTCTGATAAAATATCAATTTGTTCCACTACCTTTGACTCTCCGATTGCCTGCTGAAGCCGCTTTTCTGTGGCTGCAAGTATCTCTGCCGCCTTCCTTTGAGCGGCATTGACATTTATTTTGGTGTCCTCCGCCTTTTTACTTATCTCTCCGGCTGCGATTGAACCGTCCTGGGATCTCTGAGCTATAGATTGAACGGCTCTTTCGATCTCCTGGGAAGTCGCTGTCATTTGTTGGGAGGAGGCAGCTGTTTCTTCCATGCTTGCAGCAAGCTCTTCTGTTGTGGCAGATACTTCCTCCAGGCAGGTATTCAACAGCCTGACGTCGCCCATAACGCTTTCGACCTCATTTTCCAATGTGCCGGCTTCGGCTTTGATGCTGTTGACTAAATTTTTCAAGGCATCCTTCATACTGTTTATACTATTTGTTATTGTGCCTATTTCATCCTTTCTCGACAGGTATTTCTTTTCGATCTCCTGGGTAAAATCCCCGCCAGCAATTACCTTTAAATACTCTGAAGCTTTTATTATAGGCCTGGTAATTAAAAATTCACTGAACAGATAAATCAGGATAATGGATAAGACCAGTACCCCCAGTACTATTCCGGCAACCTTTGCAGTCATCTGCCGGAGTCCCGCATAGAGTTCATCCGTAGGAATAATAATCAGCAGCTTCCATTGGGTACTTGGCAGGGTGGTATAGAAAACCTCGCTTTCGCTGCCGTCGATATTGAGGATCTTCTTGCCCTGGCCGGCTTGCTCCAGGGCCTCTGACAGGCCTCCCAGCTCCTGGTCGTCGGATATCCTGACCTTCATTACCTTCCCGGTATCGGGATGAGCAATGAAATTCCCCTGGGAATCCAGAAGGATTGCATAGCCGCCGTCTCCCAGCTTGACGCTGCCGACCAGATTTTGTATCGTAGTCAGATCGTAATCCGCGGATACTACACCCACAAACTTATCCTTGAAGGGTATCGCTACAGAGGTTGTAATCATGGTGATCCCCGTAGTTTCATCATAATAGGGGTCAGTCCACCCCGTCCCGCTCTTCGCATTTTTACCGATATTGTACCAATCCGTTGTAGGATAATCATATTCCGGGCTTTCATAATCCTCCGTGTATACGATGCTGCTCCCATCCTTATAGAGGTAAGGACCGAAATATTCTGTTTCCTCATTGTAGCCGTATGGTTCAAGCCATATGCCCGAGCCCATGGTATTGGGATTCATCGGTAAAAAGCCTTCAATAAGCTTGCTGTAATCTTCCTTGCTCATTTTATTTCCATGAATTTCATAGGTCGCGGCTACAGCTTCGGCAATCTGGCTATGTGAACTAAATTCATGCTCCATTGATTCCACCAGATAGTTCAAATAATGATTTACTTTTTCTCCGATCTGATTGGTCATTTCTCTTTTTGTATCTATTATATTTGCTGATGCAATCCCTATAGCAACGATCATTACAATGGGTAAAAATATCATTATTAGTTTTATTCTTATCGATAATTGCCCTCTCATAACATATACCTCCCCCAAATATTTTTATAACAAGATTTCGATAAGGGTTTTTGCAGACTTGCAAAAACCTACCCGAGCGTTTCAACGAGGCGGGAGATATGCTCACCGCCTGATGGACCACGAAAGCGGTACCCACCACCTATAAGAGGTGGGGGACATATTTTGCCTCGTTATAGTATGCCTCTAGGGATACCTGTTCAGTCATTACCACCTCCAACCAGGGTTACCTTATTTTTCATTTATTGTATGAATATTTCGACATTTTATTGCACAATCCTTCTTTTTTTTCAGGGAGACCAGAGAGAAGACTGTGCAGTTAAATAAAAATTCCAGGCAGTATGGTTTATACGGCCTGGAATTTTTATTTATGGGCTACCTTATTCTTTCAATAAAGTTTTCGCCTCCGCTTAAACGGTAGGACAGCTTGTCAATGCTTTTCAACCTGGGCAGAAGTGAAACCAGAAAATCTGAGGGAACCCTTTCTTTTATGAATTTTCCGATACTGCCCTGGTATAATAC
>JAEXXN010000276.1 GCA_023405875.1 Bacillota bacterium
CCATAGTACCTCACGAATAGCATAAATGGGTTATAATACCGCTACGAGAAGGCATACTTAAAGCCGGCAGGGGGAAGAGGCAGAGGACAAGGAAAAAATAGAGACTGTCTGTTGAATGGTTGTGGGATGATGCGACATAGAAAAACGGAACGGTTTAGAACCGTTCCCTACACACAACACACGATAATTGGTATATTGTAGGGAACGACCCCCGTGTCGTTCCGGTTGCTGCACATCATTTTTATGTCGCATCCTTCATATATTGTGCAATAGAAATTGCGGTGCCTGAAGAAATTCACATTTATCTCAGGCAATTTTTATCATTGAAATATTGAGATAATCTTTTGATCTCCGGTTTGTTTTCTTTCAAAACATCAGTAAGCTCTATGGCCAGCAGTGTAGCCAGTATATTAACCAGAGAACTTGGAGCTGTCATGGAATTATAAAAAACAGTGCTTGCCGTTTGACAGAGCAGCAGAACATCAGAATAGCAGGCAGGCGGAGAAATTGTTTTGTCTGTAATACATATGACCTTACAACCCAAGCTTTTTACGCATTTCGCCAGGTCCCCCAGGGCCAGAGTATAGTTTGGAAAAGAAAAGATTATAAAAACATCCTTTTCATTGCAATTAATTATCCGTCGCGGTAAAAGGTTGATATTATCCATTTTTATAAGCTCAGACTCAATGCATAAGAAATCAAGCCTGGTCTGCAATATTTGTGCTACCGGTATGGTTATGCCCTTTGCAGCTATGTATATTTTCCTGGAATTTAAGATCATCCTTATTGCCTGATTGATATTTTCATAATTAATGTGCATAAGGGTTTCTTTAACCAGAGATATTTCATTATCAATCACTTTTTGAAGAGTATTATCGAGTGTTTCGGAGATATCCTCATAATCAAACCTCACTACGCTGCGCGGAAATATCATGGACTGAAGATAATTCTGGCAATCTCTTTTGAAATCACTAAAGGTATTATATCCGATCCTTTTACAGAACTTTACAACTGTTACCGCTGTTACATCCGCTTGCTCGCTAAGCTCATTAAGGGACAGGAAGCTTCCTATATCCTCCCGGCTCAACAAAAAATCAGCAATCTTTTTTTGAGCTTTGCTAAGGCTGTCATATTCTTTCTTGATATTCTCCATTGGGCTGGATAATTGTTGTTCTGCCATAAAATCCTCCGGATAATTTTGTAAATATTGTATTAACATTATATATTACATTTTATAACTGTTCAATAGAACAAGTCAAAGAAGTATATAATTTACTTTAATATTTTAAAAAAAGTATTTATAGCCGTGTATTTTGTAAAGGAAATATAGCTCCACCTAATAAAAAAGTAAATAATTTTATATATTATTTTATAAAAAATATATAAAATTATTTACTTTCAAATTGAGCTGTGCTAGTATGAAGTTAATATATAAAAGGAGGGTAATAAATGAAAAATAAGCTCCTGGCATTATTATTATGTACAGTAATTTTATTGACAACAGCCTGTTCTACGGGTCAAGCCAACACCGGGAGGGATGGTTCTTCAAAAGATGATTTATTGGTTGCAATAAGAACAGAGCCGTCTACTTTGGACCCGCACAACAGTACCGCTCTGGCGAACTTTGCCGTGCAGCGTGTTGTCTACGACACATTAGTAGCACAGGATGAAAACGGTCAGATAGTTCCCTGCCTGGCAGAAAAATGGGAAGTTATAGATGATTTAACGGTACGTTTCTACTTAAGAGACAATGTTTACTTTTCAAATGGAGAGAAATTGACTGCTGAAGACGTAAGGTATTCATTGCAGCGTGCAACAGAGGAAAGAGGCAGCGCATCGATGTTTTCCGCTTTTGACGGCGAAGGAACTAAAGTAATTGACGATTTAAAAGTTGATATAAAGGTCAAATACCCCTTTGCCCCTATATATAATTATCTTGCTTCTTCCAGAGGAGATATCATAAATAAAAAGGCAATGGAAGAAATGGGGGCTGATGCTTATGGAAGAGACCCCGTAGGCACAGGCTCATTTATTCTTAAGGATTGGGTCACAGGCGACAGCCTTGTGCTTGAAAGAAACGAAAAATACTGGGGTGAAAAGCCTGTATTCAGCAAGCTTGTATACAGGGTCATAACAGAGCCTGCAAACAGGGCCATCGAACTGGAGACCGGCGGAGTAGATATCATATATGATGTTGCTACCAATGATGTGGCCCGTTTATCGGGAAGCGATAAGACAAAGGTAATAAGCGGACCGGGCTATAAATTTTCGTACATAACGATGAATATGTCTTTAGAACCGTTTAATGATATCAGAGTCAGGGAAGCTCTTGTCATTTCTCTGAATATGGCGGATATTGTTGATTCAGTATATAAGGACAGTGCAAAATTAGCCGACTCTTTAATGGCGCCTACAGTTTTCGGCTATAAGAAAGTAGGTCCTTATGAGTATAATCCTGAGAAAGCAAAACAATTATTGGCTGAAGCAGGTTATGCCAATGGTTTGAAAGTAGTCCTCATGACAAACGAGGACAGAAGCTTCATGGATGTTGCCGAAATTGCACAGAGCATGTGGAAAGAAGTCGGAGTTGAAACTGAAGTGCAGATAATGGAGCAGGCGGCACTCTTATCCAAAGCATCTGAAGGTACCGTCACCATGGGCATTACCAACTCCACCCCTACCACAGGTGATCCTGACCATGCCTTAATGCCATGGCCGTCAACATATAAAAGCTTTTTAAGGATAGACAATCCCAAAATCGACGAATATCTTTTAAAAGGTAAAAGCACTTATGACACAGTTGAAAGAGAAAAAGTTTATAATGAAGCCATGGAATATATGTGGACACAGTATAATATGATACCCATTTGCTTTACAGATTCTATTTATGCAGCCGGAGCATATGTTGAGAATCTTGAATGCCATCCTGGCAACACACCGGACCTGTCTAAAGTAACTTTCAAACAATAACTTAATCTGTTGTGCTGGTTGATAACGATTGTAAACTTCACTAACAAACTCTAAGCCTCTT
>JAEXXN010000280.1 GCA_023405875.1 Bacillota bacterium
TCCACATCCCTGTCGATGATAACCTGAACATTGCCGGCTCCAACCCCAAAGGAGGGTTTACCATTGGAATAAGCGGCTTTTACCATGTCCATACCGCCTGTTGCAATAATAACGTCGCTGGACCTCATAAGCTCGTTGGTAAGCTCTATAGACGGCTCGGCAATGATCTGTATAAGGTTATCCGGAGCATTCAGCTTCTTGATTGACTCGTTCATAAGGTCTACGGTGTGCTTGCTGCACTTTTTCGCTCTTGGGTGGGGAGCGATAATAATGGCATTGCCGCCTTTCAACGCAAACATGGAATTGCACATGGGAGTAACGATGGGATTGGTAGTCGGTGTTACCGCACATACTACTCCAATGGGCTTGGCTATTGTGATAAGCCCATTTTCAGTATCTTCCGCAATGATGCCTATGGTCTTTTTATTTTTCAAACGGTTCCAGATATTTTTGGATTTTCCCTTATTTTTTTCAACCTTGTCTTTGTATACTCCCATTCTAGTTTCTTCTACGGCTTCTTTCGCAAGCATTTCCGCATTATCGTATACGGCCTTGGCCATAGCCCTTACGATGGCATCTACTTCCCTTTGGGAAAATGTTTCGAATTCTTTCTGTGCGATCCTTGCTTTTTCAATCATTTCTTTGATAACAATATTATTTTCCATAAATTTTCCTCGTTCCTTTTCAATAAATATTTTCGACTTATTA
The DNA here is from genome assembly GCA_023405875.1 of Bacillota bacterium. Lineage (GTDB taxonomy): Bacteria > Bacillota > Clostridia > Lutisporales > Lutisporaceae > BRH-c25. The sequence goes on from JAEXXN010000280.1 coordinate 709, forward strand.
ATACTGCAAGATATATGCCAAAGTAAAGTAGATATGCAATATTTCCTGCATTATTAATAAGCCGCAAAAATTTGCTGCCTCTATTAAACATGTTTAAGCTGTTTCAAGACTTAGAGCCAATTTAATAATGAAAGGAAGGAAATATTTAAAGGAATTTTGAAGCATGCATGTAAAATGCTTTTCTCGAAATATATCAAGCGGACAAAAGTTTGTTGAGTTTTTGCAACAACGCTGCTCAAAAAAGGGATATTATCAAGGCATAAAGCCTTTATTTTCAAGCTTCACAGGAGCATCGCACTTATTAGTTGCAATAATGCAACGAGTTGCAATACCACATCAAAAACTATCGGCTATTTCGATGAAGGTCTATGCTTTTGCCGCTTGCGTACAAAGGTTGCCGGATCGATCTCCAATGCGCTGGCAGCATCACGTACATTGCCGTATTTGTCAAAAGCAACCTTAAGCAGATGTTCTTCCACTTTATTCAATGCTGTCCTGAGGGGAACAATTTCATTTTCGAGAAGTATGGGATGCTCGTCTTCCCAAGCCTTGAGTTCCTTTGGCAGATCTTTTGTCAGGATGTTATCTCCACTGTTCATAACTATGACTCTTTCTACGATGTTCTTGAGCTCCCGGACATTTCCCCGCCATTCATATTTAAGCATGCAATTCAAAGCCTCAGTGCTGAAGGTCTTTTTGAAGCCGTATTTCTTGTTCAAACGGCATAGAAAATAATTGATCAGGGGAATGATATCATCCTGCCTTTCCCGCAAAGGAGGGATATAAATAGGTACAATATTGAGCCTGTAGTACAGGTCTTCCCGGAAGGTCTTTTCTTCAACCATTTCCTCAAGATTCCTGTTGGTAGCCGCTATGATCCGGACATCGGTCTTGATAAGCTTTACACCCCCGACCCGTTGGAATTCATTGTCCTGGAGCACCCGTAAAAGCTTGACCTGCATATCCAAGGGCAGTTCGCCGATTTCATCCAGAAATAAGGTTCCTTCATCTGCGACCTCAAACAGGCCCATTTTTCCTTCCTTATTTGCACCTGTAAAAGCTCCCTTTTCATAACCGAACAGTTCAGCCTCGATTAAAGCCTCGGGAATGGCCCCGCAGTTGATTTTGATGAACTGCTTGGTGCTTCGGCTGCTGTTTTTGTAAACGAATTTTGCCACCTCGTCCTTACCTACACCAGTTTCCCCCGTCAGCAAAAGAGTGGTATCAAGGGGCGCTATTCTTTTAGCTATCTGAACTACATTCAGCATCTTCCGATCCCGGACGATAAGATCGGTATTTTTTAGAACCTCCATACGCATTTTTTCCAATTCTATGCTGTATTTCTTAGTAAGGTTCTCTTTTTCGTGGAGCTTTTCTCTCAGCTCATACAGCTCGGTAATATCTCTTACATTGGTTACAACCATTGTGATATTCCCCTCCTGGTCAAAAACCGGAGTGGATGTCACCAGTGCTTTTTTCCCTGTTCTAAAATCCTGCTCAATGGTATTGATCCTTCTATTTCCCAGAACCAGCAGGGTAGCGGATTGGGAGATATATCCCTCTTGAACCAGATCCTTCATGTTGCGGCCGATCAGCTCCTCTACCTTGATGCCCGCGATCCTTTCATAGGCTTTGTTTACCATGATGGTATTGGCTGCTCCATCGGTGATATACATGCCGTCATAGGAAGAATCGATAATATCTTTGATTTTGGAATAAATGCTTGTATCCTGAAACAATATATTTACCTCCCTTTGAGCTGGATTTAGCTTCTAAGACCTTGTTGTCTATCTTATTATATCTTAATTTGAAAATA
>JAEXXN010000312.1 GCA_023405875.1 Bacillota bacterium
TACTTTCTATTAGGCAGCGTATTGAAATTTGTAGATACCTGCCTGGTGGGTATTACATTGCTGCATTCACCGTTTACGGGAAGTACTTAAAAAAATAAGGAAAACTTAAGAAATTAATAAGAAATTATTTAAAGAAAGCCTAGCCCTCTTCGATAGAATGAAGTTATCGAGTCGGTTAGGCTTTCATAATTTCAGAAAGGGGGCCTCGGAGCTGAAAAAAAAATATAATGACAAAACAGCGCTATTCTTTCTTGCACCAAGTCTTATCGGGTTTTTGATCTTTTTCTTTGTACCCTTTGTAGGTGGGTTATATTATTCATTCGTAGACAGTCCGGTGGGCGGCAGCTTCGTTGGGCTGGCAAACTATATCGATCTCCTGAGGAATGCTGTTTTTTTAAAGGCCGGATATAACACCATGGTTTTTACAGCAATTGCAGTTCCTCTCAATATCCTGCTCTCTCTTGGGCTTGCTCTGCTGCTTAACAGGAAGCTTTACGGCAGGAATATTATACGTATGGGTTTTATCATACCCCTGGTGGTTCCGGTCGCATCGGTTGTTCTGGTATGGCAGATATTGTTTGATATTAACGGCTCCCTCAATGCTGTCATTTCATCCCTTGGATTATCACCGATAGACTGGATGAAGACAGATCTTGCCAGGATTGTGGTAGTAATAGTCTATTTGTGGAAGAACACCGGGTATAATATGGTACTGTTTCTCGCAGGCCTTCAAAATATACCGCCGGAATATTACGAAGCGGCCGACATCGATGGAGCGGGCAACTGGCACAAGTTTATAAATATCACACTGGTTTATCTGACGCCTACTGCTTTTTTCGTATTCGTAATGTCTATAATCAATTCCTTCAAGGTGTTCAGGGAGGTATACCTGATTTCCGGGGCATATCCTCATGACAGCATATACATGCTGCAGCATTATATGAACAACAAGTTTGCATCCCTGGATTACCAGATGCTGACATCAGCTGCATTTATCATGGCTGTCGTCATTTACATACTTGTACTGTTTTTATTCGGGATTCAAAGAAGGATCAACAGTACAATAGGAGGTTGATAAAGTTATGCAGGCTACCAGGAATATAAAGAGAAGACTTAGAAAGCTAGTACTGTCAGTTGTGCTGTTTGCCATGGCTGTCGTGTTCCTGTTCCCTCTTATATTGACTGTTACCAATTCTTTCATGAGTGAACAGGAGATAGAGAACAGCTACAGTATGGTAACCTCAAGCAGCGGTGAGCAGAAAAGCGTCTTATCCGAGAAATATGCCAAAGTAAAGCTGATACCGGATATGGTGACTTTGACACAGTACTACACAGCCCTGATAAAGAGAACACAGTTCCTGATTAAGTTTTGGAACTCGCTCTTGATTGTGGTTCCGATAATACTGGGGCAGATATTGGTTTCGTCCATGGCTGCGTATGCATTTGCGAAGCTGGAGTTTATTTTTCGTGATAAGCTGTTCTTTGCATATATCATCATCATGATGATGCCCTTCCAGGTAACACTGGTTCCAAACTATATCATGGCCAGTGAGCTGGGGCTTGTAGGTAGCTATTGGTCCATCATACTGCCCGGAATATTCGGTACCTTTGGTGTATTCCTGATGAGACAGTTTATGATGTACATTCCTGATGCATATGTAGAATCGGCGAAAGTAGATGGAGCCAGCCAATTAAGGATATTCTTCAGCATTATTCTCCCAATGTCGAAAACGGGACTCGCGGCACTTGCAATACTGATCTTCATAGACCACTGGAATATGGTGGAGCAGCCGCTGATATTCCTTCAGGATATAAATATGCATCCGCTGTCGACATACCTGTCCAGCATAAATAGTGGTGAAATGGGGATAGCTTTTGCCGCATCAACCATATATATGCTGCCGATGCTGTTGATCTTCCTTTATGGAGAAAATTATCTCGTAGAGGGGATTCAGCTCTCAGGGCTTAAAGGCTGATACAGGCGGCAATGTAAGGAATTGGGTGTTACAGAGTACTAGGGTGGGCGGGGCACTAAATCAAGGCTGTGGATTTTTAACGCATGAGGGACAAGAAAGTTGCTGCGTTAAAAACCACTAGATTATAGAAAATTGGAGGAGCTTGGAGGTAGGCACAGAGTATGAGCGTATTAGATGATGCAAATATCAGGAGAAAAAAGCTGACAGGAAAAGCAACGGTTATATTTCTTGTAATAATGTTTGTTTTGACTTTTTTTTCAAGAACTATAAATAACTTTACACTGCCGAAGGTAACCTATGAAACCCCGGCAAACGGGGCATTGATCAAGGAAGTCACAGGTACAGGAAGTGTAGAAGCTAATATTACCCAGGAGCTGTATGTCAGCAGCAGTATGAAGGTAACTGGGGTCGCAGTTGAAGCAGGCGACGGCGTAAAACAGGGGCAGACCCTTATGACCCTGGATACAAGCAATATAGAAAATCAATTGGAGGATGAGCAGGATAAATATGCTCAGAAAAAGCTGCAGCTTGAGGAGCTGATGGAGGCCGGTTTGCCGGAAAGCATGATGAGTCTGGACAAAGCGGTTCAAATTGCACGGCAGAATGTAGAAAAGGCCCAGAAAAACTACGACGGCAGCAAAGTTCTTTATGAAGCAGGTGCTATAACTGCAATCAATCTGACTGATGCAGAAGCGAATCTTGATAATGCCAAGCTGGACTATGAGATAGCAAAGAACAATAAGGATAAAGCAATAAGCAGTAATAAAAGAGATGTAGAAAACACAAAGCTTGATATAAGTATAGCGGAGCGAAAAATAGCCGAGCTTACCAAAGAAATGAACATGAGCACAGTAAAGGCCCCCTGTGACGGGGTGATTACCGGACTGTATTACTCAGAGGGTATGACGGTGACTGCTTCCCAACCGTTATACAGAATTGCGGATACAGGCAAAGGCTTCAAATTTGTGGCCACTGTTAATATAAGTGCTGCAGAATATTTGGAACCGGGTGATGAAGCCAAGATATCGATAAATTCTTCAGATGATACAACCATACAAGGAAAAGTGAATCAGATTACCGATAATCATCAGCAGATCGGAGTAAAAAAGGATATAGTAATCGATATTCCACCGGATGGGTTAATAGGAGGAGAGACCGGTACCGCTGATATCAAAAAGAGCATAGGCTCCTATAATGTTCTCGTATCTAATTCAGCAGTAGGACAGGATAATTACGGATTCTTCGTATACGTGCTTAAGGAGAGGGAAGGCCCTCTGGGAAATGAATTTTATGCAGAAAAAGTATCTGTCAGCATAGGTGATTCAGATAATACAAAAACTGCGGTTCTGAGCGGTTTAAACAATTCGGATAAGGTAATATCGGACAGTGACAAGCAATTATCTGACGGCTCTGCCGTCATGGTTGCCGATTAAGGAGCTGGTATGATGAAGAGAAGGCAAGCTGGATGGGTCATGGT
>JAEXXN010000318.1 GCA_023405875.1 Bacillota bacterium
CTGTTGAGCCTTGATTCTGCAATAGGGGACGGAGATCTGGGGCTGACGATGGAAGCCGGCTTTGAGAGGATATGTGAAAATTTCAGTGCCCTGGAATCGGAAAATGACCTGGGCATTTTTCTTAAAAAGTCGGGTTTTGCAATGGCGGCAGCAGCACCTTCTACTATGGGGACACTTATGGCGACGGGTATAATAAAGGCCGGCGATGCGGTAAAGGGTAAGCAGTGCATCGAGAAATCAGATATTCCCGTAATGATAAAAAGTGCAATTACAGGGATCGAGCAAAGGGGAAAAGCTAAAAGAGGCGAGAAGACAATACTGGACACCTTGTATCCGGCTTGTGAAGGCTGTGAATATGCCGTTAATGAGGACAAGCCTTTATCAGAGGTGTTCCTTACGGCTTATGAAGGGGCACGAAAAGGAACTGAAGAAACAAAAACCATGCAGTCGGTTCACGGAAAGGCTGCAGTATACAGGGAAAAGACAATAGGAAGACCGGACCCGGGGGCAACGGCGGCCATGTATGTTTTTAAGGGGATATATGAGTATTTCTTAAAATAACATGACTGGAATACTAAAATACAGAGCTTATATGCAATAAGTTTGGGAGGTACAGCATGAAAATAAAAATCGGAAAAATCAATTTTAAAAAAGCTAATCCCGGAAAAGTTAAGCCGGAAAAATCAAAGCTCAAAGGCAGCAAATTAACGATAGGAAAGAAAATAGTCCTGGGATTCCTGACAGTTGTAGCTATTTTTTCGATATCTACGGTATATACCTACAATACGATAAAAAGCCTGAACATGGGCTATGACAAGCTTATCAATAAAACTACCGAGAGCGTGATACTGGCTGAAAATATGAAGTCGGATGCGCTGGAGAAGGTACTGGCCCTTAATGAGTTTATTATAAGCGGTGATAAAAGTAATTTAGACGTAATTGCCCAGGAGGAAATATCCTTTAACGAAAAAAAATATTACCTTGAAAATCTGCTTGATACTGTAGAAGCTCAAAATGCCTTAAAGGAGCTTTCGGATGCAAATGCGGAATATAACAGCCTGATTGAGGAAATAAAGGCATTGCTTGAAAATAAAGAGGATGAAAAGGTAATGGAGGTTGTGAGCGGCAGGGGAGCACAGGCAGTGGAGAATATCATACTGGGTGCCGACACAATAGTGAGGCTGGAGGAAGGCATACTGGACAGGGGTGTTGAAGAGCAGGACAAAAAGGGTGAAGCTATCATCGGGAATCTTCTGTTTATGACTTTTGTTACCATTATAGTATCGATATTATTATCCCTGTATATCTCCAGGTTGATTTCAAAGCCTGTAAAGAAGCTGTCGGCAAGTGCGGAGAAAATTGCTGAAGGAGATTTGACGGTAGCCGGAATAAATATCAGGAATAAGGATGAAATAGGTGATTTGTCCTTATCCTTCGGGAAAATGCTTGGGAATCTGAAGGGTATTGTAGAGAAAACAATGGGAAGCTCCTTCGAATTGTCTGCTTCCGCCCAGGAGCTTATGGCAGGCAGCGAAGCTGCATCCGCCGTTTCGGAGGAAATACTGGCCTCGATCCAGACTGTTTCCCAGGGGATCCAAAATCAGAAATTCAGCATTGACAGCATATCCAGTGCCATGGAAGAGACCTCTGCCGAAATACAGCAAATTGCTGCAAATATGCAATATGTAAATGATAATGCCCAGACATTGAGTAATTTATCCGATAGGGGTTATAAGTCTCTTGAGAGTGTAATAAATCAAATGGAAAAGATAAGCGAGGGCTCAAAGAATTCCACAAAGGCGATAAGGGCCCTTGAGGGCATGTCTATGAAGGTGCAGACTATTATAAACATGATAACGGATGTTTCAAGCCAGACCAATCTTCTGGCGCTTAATGCAGCTATTGAGGCAGCAAGGGCAGGAGAACAGGGCAGGGGGTTTTCCGTGGTAGCGGACGAGGTTAGGAAGCTGGCTGAAAAATCAAGCTCTGCGGCAAGCGAAATATCCGATACTATCGAGACAATGAATGAGCAAATTGCAGGAATAGTGAATATAATTGAGAATGAAGCCACGGAGGTGGATGAAGGGACGAAGGTCGTAGGCCAGGCCAATTCCTCCTTCAATGAGATATCCCAGGGGGTTGGCAGCATAATAACCCAGGTGCAGGAGGTAAGTGCCGCGGTACAGCAGATAACCTCAGGCATAGAGCAGGTTGTTGCAGCTACCGGAGAGATCCTGGAATCCGCTGAAAATAATTCTACAAGCGTTCAGGAGGTTTCTACGGCAATGGAGGAGCAAGCTGCAAGCTTAGGAAAGATATCCGACAAGGCTACTGATCTTGCAGGGCTTGCCTCTGAACTGGATACCACAGTTTCAATCTTCAAGGTAAAATAAATAATAACGGGCTATTTACATATGGGTAAATAGCCCGTTTCGTTTTTAATTTAAAGCTTCAAATAGCTTTTTATCTTCTGAAGCCCAATTCCCTCGATATTTTTTCGGTAGTTTCCATGACCATATGCTTATACTTGTTTTCGATAATATCCAGAGTTATGGCTGAGGATATGCCTGACAAGCTTATGGAGGCTATGATTTTTTTTCTGTAGTCATAAACCGGGGCAGCAACACATCTCACTCCCGGCTCATTCTCAAGGTTATCAACGGCATAACCCAGCTCACGGACTGTCCGTATTTCATTTAAATATGCTTCTATATCTGTTATAGTTGACTCTGTATGTGGAGCCATACCGGTAACGGCTAACATGCTCCTGATTTTTTCATCACTGAAAGGTGAAACCAAAATCTTTCCATTGGCAGTTGTGTGAATAGAATTTCTGGAGCCTATACCCGCAGCGAGCTTTATATTTCCCTTGCTGTCGATCTTGTCTATATACATGACCTGGTTATTTATTTCGTCAAGTATTGCAAGATATATTGTTTCCCTGGTCTGATCCCCCAGCTCCACCAGATACTGGTGTGCCACATTTCGGATCCCTATGCTGTCCTTGGCTATATTACCCAGTGTGATCAGCTCCAGTCCAAGGGTGTATAAGCCTCCGTCACCTTCCTTGACATAATTCCATACAATCAGATTTTGAAGTATCCTATATACTGTGCTTATGTGGAGACCGGTCTGATTTGAAATACTGGTAAGAGTTAATCCGGAATCTCCTGATTTTGCAATGACGTCAACGATAGTCAATGCCCTGTGGATCGATTGTATATAGAATTTGTCCTCGGTGTCTTTCTTCATATTATTCAACTCCCAAAAGAATTAGGATATTTTAACAACTAAAAGGGTATTTCGCCAAACCCATTAGACAGATAATATTATAAATGATTATACAAAATTAAACAAGAGGGTTTGGTCTGTCGATTCTATCTCTGCACCCTTCCCGATGCATCTCCTCCCATAAGTGCTTCGACCTCGCTTACCGACACATGATTGGCGTCTCCTTCTATGGTATGCTTCAAACAGGATGCCGCAACTGCAAACTCTAAAGACTTTTGCATGTCATACCCTGAAGTCAGGCCATATATGAGACCTGCCCCAAAGGAGTCTCCCCCGCCGACTCTATCGACAATGTGTATGGAATATTTCCTGGATTTATAGAAATCAGTTCCGTCATATAACATGGCAGACCAATTGTTTTCCGAGGCGCTTATGCTCTCTCTCAAGGTTATGGCGGCGCATTTCAGGCCAAACCTGGAAACAAGCTCGGCAGACACCTTCCTATATCCCTCATCACTTAAGGTACCTCCTGTAATATCTGTACCTTCTGCTTTTATACCAAAAACCTTTTCGGCATCCTCTTCGTTTGCTATTACTACATCACAGTGTTTTACCAGCGCTTCCATAACCTTGCCTGCTTTTTCGGTAGACCATAGCTTTTTTCTGTAATTCAAGTCGACGCTGACGGTAGCTCCGGCCTTTTTTGCTGCAAGTATTGCATCCAATGTAATTTCAGCCATATTATCGCCCAGGGCTGGAGTAATGCCGGTAAAGTGGAACCACCCCGCATCTTTCATTATCTCCTCCCAGTTAAAGTCTTCCTTTTTTGCCTCGGCTATAGCTGAATATGCCCTGTCGTAAATTACCTTTGAAGGCCGCTGGGATGCACCCTTTTCA
>JAEXXN010000466.1 GCA_023405875.1 Bacillota bacterium
GTCCCGCACTGGCGCTTCCTATTCTCTCCGGATGCTCGCGTAACTCGTCAAGCCACTCCTCATGCATCTTCCAGTTGTCCGTTACTACCCGGTTATTGATATAACAGTCTTCACTAAGTTCTGCTGCTCCGGTAAGTTCTATTACGGCACCGGGTTTTATCCACTCATCCTGTAGCTGCACCTTTGCAGAGCCTGAAGCAGCTATGCTTACTATATCACAGTCCCTGACCGCTTTTTCAAGGGAATCTACCGGATAAACCTTGAGCCCCGTCAGAGCTGTCATCTCTTCACTGAAAGCCTTTGCCTTGTCGTAGTACAGGTCATAGACACGGACCTCTCCCTTGACGGCTATTGTCTCTGCAATGGCAAGAAGACAGGAACGGCTGATAACTCCGGCACCGATTATACCTGCAACGGATGCTTTGCTGCTCTGGAGGTATTTTGTTGCAACTCCCGGAATTGCTCCGGTCCGCATGGAGCTTAACAGGTTCGCGGACATAAATGCAAGGGGGGCACCTGTGTCTACATCGTTCAGCATTACAGTGAGAATCGACCTGGGCAAGCCTTTTTGCGTATTCTCGATATTGGAGCCATACCACTTTTGTCCGCAAACATAAAATCTTCCGCCTAAGTATGCAGGCATTGCCATAAATCTTCTGTCAGGGCCGGAAACAGGCATCTTCTCGGTTCTTTTTTCCTCCGGAAAAAACAGCATCAAGCCGTGAGAGTTTTCCTTAGGTCCGCCCATCAGATAATCCCCCTTACCCATCAAGCGGAAAACGTCATCCATGGACTGGACACACCGTTTCATATCCAAAACCCCTGCCTGGATCATGTCGGCTTCATTAAGGTATAAAAAGTCCAAACTCATATAAATGTTCCTCCTCTGCATAATTAATTTATGAGTACAGGTAACAAAAAGGTGTGCAAATTTTCATATTATGTATGATAATTCTCATATAATATCGTACCACTATTTCCATTATAATGCAAGCGACTTATGCCCCATTACGGGCACTAAAATAACACATAATAACAAAAATAAAAAAGGCTTCTGTTGGATCTTTTGACCAAGGAAGCCTTTTTGAAGCTCGTTACGGAAAGTAACACACCAAGTAAATTTATACTTTCCTGCCCATTATAAAAAATGTCCCAAACCGTTTTTTATCCGTTAATTATATCAAACAGCTCTGCTGTATCATGGGCTACAAAATCCGCGGATACATCCTCCTGGAAGCCGTGAGCGGCGCTCCATTTTACCAGGACAGCCTTCACTCCCGCTCCGTGGGCACAGTGGATGTCAAAAACGCTGTCTCCTACCATTATAGCTTCTTCAGGCTTTGCCCCCAGAAGCTCCAGTGCTTTCAGCACCGGTGCAGGGTTCGGCTTGTGCAGCTCGGTGTCCTCAAGGGCTACAAACACCCTGAAATGCTTTTTTATATCAAACAGATCAAGTCCCATCAATGCCGCCTTTGTTCTTTTGGAGGTAACCAAGGCTATGGTGCAGCCCTTTTCCTCAAGCTGCTCCAGAAGCTCCTTAATTCCGTCAAATATGGTTACAACAGTATCATGACGGCACTCATTATAATCGATATATATTTTGAACAATTCATCCGCTTTTTCGGGAGAGTATCTCGCAAGTGTCTTTATAAGCGGCTCCCCATAATATTTAAGGATCTCCTCCTCCTCCACCTCAATTCCGAGGCCGGTTTTGTAGGTGTACTTGAAGGAATCCATTATCAGCTTGTTTGTATCTATCAGTGTTCCGTCCAGATCGAATAATACATATTTATATGCCATAGTCTGCTCCTTTTATGAAATTTATTCCTTGGGGAATATTTTATCATATATATGCGTCTAAATAAATGTACTATATATTTCGTACTAACCATTTTACATTAAATAAAATAGTGCGAAATATATTCTTTGATCTCATTGAATTCGCACTATGCCCAAATGTAATACCCTGAGTGTGTTCAATGTAGAAATTGTAAGATGAATTTTGCTTCATAATAATGTATAATAAAGTAATGTTGGAATTTAACTTGTTGTGTCGGTTGATGCAAGCTTGCCTTGTAGCTCCGGCAACCGGAATCGGTCGGCGCAACGGATCAATTTAAGTATTTATAACGAGGCAAAAGATGTCTCCCCACCACTATAAATGGGGGTACCGCTTAATTTATTTACCGGGCGGTGAGCATATCTTCCGCCTCGTTGAAACGCTCGGGTAGGTTTTTGCAAGTATGCAAAACCCCTCATTAAAATCTTGCTATAATGGTTGGTGATATAATGTTCGAAGCGCTCTCATGGAGCTACAGGTTCGTATATGCTTTCATGACTGCAGGTTTTGCGGTCTGCTGTTATCTTTCCTATTACAAGGATAAAAGGTTTGCACAGTACCTGGCTCCATTTCTGAATATAGTCCTGATTGCAATGAATTTTGCATTGATCTCATATTATTTTGAGCCCATGGATTATATTGCACTGTATATAGGCGGAGGCCTTATTATTCTCTATATACTGTCCAGGCTGCTGCTCGGAAAACTTCTGAAGCCTGTCAGCCATCTTATGTATGATATTGTATTCAATCTGCTTACGACAGGCCTCAGCATATTATACAGGCTGAGCCCGGAATACGGGACCAAGCAAGCGTATTTCGCCATGGTCGGGATACTTGCCTTCTTCATAGTCGTTTTTGCGATGAAAAGGTTTGAAATACAGTACAAGCATCGTTTTATGCTGGGCAGTGTGGTACTTTTTCTGCTTGTGGTAACTCAGATATGGGGCAAAGAAATAAACGGCTCAAAAAACTGGATCGATCTTTACTTTACAAATGTACAGCCCTCGGAGTTTATAAAGCTGATCTTTGTCTTTTTCATGGCTTGCCTTCTGGATAAGGAGTTGAACATCCGCAGGTTTATAAGGATTGCAGCTTCTATGCTTGTATTGGTGGTATTCTTCGTATTGCAGCGGGA
>JAEXXN010000503.1 GCA_023405875.1 Bacillota bacterium
GCTCTACCCCTTCTTTTGTAAGGGCGCTGACCGGTATGACGGGTATTTTGCAGCTTTCCTCAACCGACTTTTTAAGTGCTTCAGTATCGGTTATTACATCAATCTTATTTATCACCCCGATGACCGGTATGTTTTTGCTTTTCAGCTCTTCGACCCATTCTATTTCAGCCCTTGTGACCTCATCAACCAGCAGCATTATTGCAATATCCGTCTTTTCCATTGCCTTTCTGGTCTGGGAGACCCTCAGCCTGCCTATTTCGCCTATATCGTCAAAGCCGGCGGTGTCAATGAACACACAGGGTCCTATCCCGTATATCTCCATGGATTTATAGACAGGATCGGTAGTGGTCCCGGCAATATCCGAAACGATAGCAATATCCTGATTGGTAAGGGCATTTATTAATGATGATTTTCCGCTGTTCCGCTTCCCGAAGATCCCTATATGAAGCCGGTTGGAGCGGGGAGTATCCTGTAAGCTCATTATAAACTCTCCTCCTCTTTTCCTTGACTAGAATCTGAAATCCCGCTTCCCGTTGCCTACCTCATAGAGGTATTTTACTGCCGTTGCCTTTGCCTTTTCATTGGGTATATGCTCCAGCTCTTCCTTGATGAGCCTTTCTCCCTTTTCTCTGGTATCCGGGGAGGCATAATCCTCCAGGTACTCCTTGAGGGTTATCAGGGCATTGGGCTGACAGCAGTTTGCGATCTGCCCCGATTTCACAAGGGCCATAAAACGGTCTCCGGTCCTGCCTTCGCGGTAGCAGGCCGTGCAGAAGCTGGGTATATATCCAAGCTCCAGAAGCCAGTTTACAACCTCATCAAGAGTGCGCCTGTCTTCCACGTCAAACTGTGCGGAGCTTTCCTCCTCCGGCTCCTGCTCTACATAGCCGCCTACACTGGTCCTGGAGCCGCCGCTTATCTGGGAAACTCCCATCTGCAGCACACGCTCACGGGTCTTCTGGGATTCCCGGGTAGATACTATCATCCCGGTATAGGGCACTGCGATCCTGAGCACCGCTACTATCTTCTCAAATATTTCGTCCGATATGGAATTTGAAAAATTGGCCGGATCAATATCATCAGCGGGACGGATACGAGGCACGCTGACGGTATGGGGGCCGACTCCCATTGCCGCTTCCAGGTGCTCGGCATGCATAAGCAGACCGATAAAGTCATAGCGGTACATGTTCAGTCCGAAAAGCACGCCTATGCCTACATCATCTATTCCGCCCTCCATGGCCCTGTCCATTGCCTCTGTATGATAGGCGTAATCATGCTTGGGCCCCTTGGGGTGCAGCTCCTCGTAATTCTTTTTATTGTAGGTCTCCTGGAACAGGATGTATGTGCCTATTCCCGCATCCCTCAGCTTGCTGTAGTTCTCGACGGTGGTAGCTGCGATGTTCACATTTACGCGTCTGATCTCTCCATTTTCATGCTTTATGGAATATATCGTCTTTATGCTTTCCAGTATATATTCAATAGGATTGTTGACCGGGTCCTCTCCGGCTTCAAGGGCAAGCCGCTTGTGCCCCATATCCTGCAATGCGATCACTTCCCTTCGGATCTCCTCCTGGGTGAGCTTCTTGCGGCGTATGTGCTTGTTCTGGTAATGATATGGACAGTAAACACAACCGTTTACGCAGTAGTTGGAAAGATAAAGGGGTGCGAACATGACGATCCTGTTGCCGTAGAAGCTTTGCTTTATCTCCTTTGCCAGCCTGTACAGCTTTTCATTCTCGTCCTCAAGCTCGCATTCCAGCAGCACTGCTGCTTCACGATGTGAAAGCCCCTTTAATTGCTTTGCCTTTTCTATGATGCTTTGTATCAGCTCACGGTTATTTTTATTTTTTTCAGCGTACCCGATGGTATCGAGTATTTCTTCGTCGTTTATGAAGTCTTCAGCCCTTTTGGATTTTACATCATACATTTTCTTTACCCCTTTCACAACCTTCTAACGGTTTAAAATCTCCTCTGTCTGCCACAAGCCGGTAGCCTATGCCCTCCATGCGGTTCTGCAGGCAGAACCTGCATTCGGCTGCTTCTTCTCCGGTGCAGATCTTATTGTCGTACAGCTCGTATTTTTTCCTCACCCTCACCGGTGAAAGATTGGGCATAACTACATTCGCTCCGGCAAGTATCCCCTTTTCACGGCCAAGGGGATTTATTGTCCCCAGGGCAGTTGTGGCAGGTATCAGCGCATTGGGTATCATAAGCCTCAGTATCCCGATAAGGAACAAGGTCAGTTCAAAGGAGCCCTGGAGCTTATCCTTGAAGGGCGTGTCATGGTGGGGGATAAAGGGCCCTATACCGATCATCTCCGGTGAAAATTCCTTTATAAAGAGCAGGTCCTCCGCCAGGTTCTCAACAGTCTGGAAGGGTGAGCCTACCATAAAGCCGGTACCTACCTGATAACCTATTTTCTTAAGGGTCCGCAGGCATTGCTTCCGGGTATCCAGGATCTGTACCCTGGGGTGGAGCTTCCTGTAATGCCCGGCATCGGCAGTCTCATGGCGGAGCAGGTATCTGTCCGCTCCGGCCTCATAATATGCCCTGTAGGAAGCCTCACTCTTTTCTCCTATGGATAATGTCAGGGCACAATCGGGATAATCCGCCTTTATGGCCTTTATTATATCCATCAGCTCACCGTCGGTATAATGGTCATCCTCCCCCCCTTGCAGTACAAAGGTCCGGAAGCCCAGATCATGCCCTTGCCGGCAGCAGTCCAGTATATCCTCCCTGCTCAGGCGGTAGCGCTCTGCATTTCCGTTGCCTGCTCTTATCCCGCAGTAAAAGCAATCGTTTTTGCAGTAATTTGTAAATTCGATCAAGCCTCTCGTATATATGCGGTTGCCGAAATGCTTATTTGCCGTTTTTCTGGACTTCTCGAAGAGATATTCAGACAGCTCTTGGGAAACATTATTCAGTAGCAGCACATATTCATCCCTGGTAAGTTTGCCCTCTGCTTCAAGCTTATCAATAAGATATTTCATTCTCATCACCTTTCCGGAGCTGCAGGCAGCTTTGAAAATATAGCTTTTGCGCTCACCTGGGGCAGCATGCCCAATTTTCCCGAAAGAGCACTTACGATATCGCTGGGTGCATCCATGACGATGCTTATGACTGCAACACCCTGTTTTGCATTAGGTATCCCCATTCTTCCGATGATATATTGTGAATATTCGTGGAGAATGGTATTCAGCTTTGCGGTGGATTCTTTGTTTTCTACTATTATGCCTATCAAGGCGATTCTTGTTTCCATATGATCCTTCCTTTCAATTCAATGTATGGGCTTCAGAACACGCGGTTTGAGGGAATACAAAAATCCTTGTGCCAAAAAAAGGCACAAGGACAGAAAGCGCACAGCTTCATCTATTCTCTCGCCTTCCTGCTCGGGACGGACCCTCACCACTCAGCACGATAGTTTTTATTATTGTTCGCTGCAAGAATTCGTATGCTACATCTCAGCAGCTCTCATATAAAATTATATCATACGCATATATGCTGCACAATATAAATTTGACAAATAATTAACGATTATTTTTCCCCCGGCTTGAATATAACCCCGGACCGGCTTCTTCCGTCGATCTTCACCTGTAACGGCTTTTGGCTCCGGATAAGCTTTACATGCTCTGTCCGGCTGTGTTCAGCGACTCTGTCCAACCACTCCCAGTCAACATATTCCCCATTGCCGTACCGGGTGCCGATGTGCAGATACCCCATTTTCAAGGAGGTCAGATTGTGATGGAAATGGCTTCCCAGGGACGGTTCTACAGCCAGACAGTCAATATCCGCCTCTACGACGATCTTTGCCTGGGACATCTGGGACCAGGTGACGGGTATACCC
>JAEXXN010000505.1 GCA_023405875.1 Bacillota bacterium
GCCCTATGGTGAGCAAAGAAGGCTTGAAATAGCAAGGGCGCTGGCAACCAATCCGAAATTGTTGCTTCTGGATGAACCTGCTGCAGGAATGAATCCCAATGAAATGGACGATCTGGTGGTTTTAATAAAGGAGATAAAGGAAAAGTTCAATCTGACCATACTTTTGATAGAGCACCATATGGCAATTGTTATGAATATAGCAGACAGGATAAAGGTTCTGGATTTTGGTGAGACAATAGCCGAAGGGATTCCGTCGGAAGTGCAGAATAATCCCAAGGTTATTGAGGCTTACCTGGGAGGAGGTCATAAAGAATGATATTACAAGTAAAGGATCTGCATGTTTCATACGGTGCGATAAAAGCGGTAAAAGGGATTTCCTTTGATGTGGAAGAGGGAGAGATCGTAACGCTTATCGGGGCAAACGGAGCGGGAAAATCTACTACGCTGAGGACGATATCAGGACTTGAAACTGCAGCAAGCGGCTCCATAAGCTTTATGGGAACCGAAATAGTAAAAATGCCTCCCCATGATATTGTAAAGCTGGGTATAGCACATGTTCCGGAAGGAAGAAGGGTATTTGCAAACCTTAGTGTACTGGAAAACTTGAAGCTTGGAGCAAACCTGAGGAAGGACCAGGAAGGAATAAGGAATGATATAAAAAGAGTATTCGGACTGTTTCCAAGGCTGGAGGAAAGAAAAAACCAGTCTGCAGGGACGTTGAGCGGAGGCGAGCAGCAGATGCTTGCGGTAGGCAGAGCGTTGATGACCAGAGGGAAGCTGATGCTCCTGGATGAACCGTCAATGGGCCTGGCGCCTTTGGTAGTTGAGGAAATATTCAAAATCATAAAAGAGATCAACGATGAGGGAACTACCATTCTCCTGATCGAGCAAAATGCCTATATGGCGCTTGGTATTGCAAACAGGGCTTATGTACTTGAAACGGGAAATATAGTGCTTCAAGGACCGGCCCATGAGCTTGCAAAGAATGAAGACGTCAAGAAGGCTTACCTGGGAGCATAATAGGAGGTTTTATATATGGTACAGATATCGAGAATAGCTCAGGAAATTCAAGGCTCTACCATAAGAAAAATGTTCAATATGGCGAGCAATATGACAGATACGGTCAGCTTTGCACTTGGAGAACCCGATTTTACTACTTCAAAAAACATAATCGATGCTGCATGCAAGGCTCTCCAGGAAGGACAGACCCACTATACCCTGAATGCCGGCATACTGCCTTTGAGGCAGGCCATAGCCAAAAAACTCAAAACAAAAAACAATGTCGAGATAGACCCCGAAAAAGAGATCATGATAACCGCCGGAGGTATGGAAGCACTTATGCTTGTCATGATGGTGGCATTAAACCCGGGGGATGAGGTGATTTTGAGCGATCCCTTCTGGACAAACCATCCTTCACAGGTTTTAATGTGCGGAGCAGTGCCGAAGTTTGTGAAGGTATATGAAAAGGATGGATTTGTATATGATCCTGATAACGTCAGAAAAGCTATAACCAGGAATACTAAAGCGATACTCATAAATTCCCCTGCAAATCCCACCGGAGGTGTTGCCGACAGGGAGACACTGAAGGAGCTTGCACAGATTGCCGTAGAGAATGACCTTTTGGTAATTACCGATGAAGTATATCAGCACCTGATATATGATGATGAAGAGTTTGTCAGTATAGCTTCATTCCCGGGCATGAAGGAAAGGACTGTAATAATAGACAGCTTTTCCAAAGCTTACGCTATGACCGGCTGGAGAATAGGTTATGCCGCCGGCTGCAAGGAAATATTGCAGAACATGATAAAGCTTCATGAGAATGTGGTGTCCTGTATAAATACAGCATCACAGTATGGAGCTATAGAAGCTATAGAGGGCCCCCAGGAGTATCTTGGGTATATGCTGGACAAGTACGCAATACGGAGAAAATTAATTGTCGAGGGGATAAACGGCATTGAAAAGCTGTCCTGTATCAAGCCGAAGGGAGCTTTCTATGCATTCCCCAATATAACAAAGACCGGCATGTCCTCGGAAGAATTTGCCGTTGAACTGCTGAAGAAAACCGGAGTTGTTGTCGTTCCGGGCTCAGGCTTTGGAGTGGCCGGTGAAGGCTTTATCAGAATATCCTATGCTACCTCGGAAGAAAAGATAAAAGAAGGACTAAAGAGAATAAAGACCTTCGTTGAAGGACTGAAATAAAATTTATTTTTAGCTATAGGGGGAGATAACTATGAAGGCAGCAGTTTTGAAGAACTGGAAAGAGCTTGAAGTGCTGGAGGTCGAAAAGCCTTCGCTAAAGCCCGGAGAATGTTTGATAAAGGTGATTTATGGAGGAGTATGCGGTTCTGATGTGCATATATATAACGGGCATCATGCAACTGCGAAGGTACCAATGGTCATGTGCCATGAAATAGCGGGAGAGATAGCAGAAATAAACGGCTCAGGTTCAGACCTGAAGGTTGGCGACAAGGTAACTGTAGAACCGCTTTTGAGCTGCGGCGAATGCGTGGCCTGCAGGAATGGGAACTGGCATGTGTGCAGCAGCTTAAAGCTGCTTGGTATTCATGTCGACGGCGGATTTGCAGAATATGTTAAGGTAAACATCGATAAGGTCGTAAAGCTTGACGATATCCCTATGGACATCGCAGTCTTGACCGAACCCCTGGCGGTAGGCCTCCATGTTGTGAGGAGGTCGGAATTGAAGGTAGGCCAGACGGCATTGATAGTAGGCGGAGGGCCCATAGGGCTGGTAGTTGCTCTGATGGCCAAGCTTGCAGGAGCAGCAAGGATCGTTGTATCCGAAGGTAATAAAAAGAGGATCAGGCTTGCTGAAGAATTGGGCTTCGATACAATAAGCGCCTTTGAGGATGACTTGCAGGACAAGGTAAGGGAATTTACAAACGGCGACGGGTTTGATGTCGTATACGAGGTCACCGGCTCAAAGGCAGGGGTTGCAGCAGCGCTTTCCGCATGTAAAATAAGAGGGACCGTGGTTCATGTGGGCTTCAGCAGCGGAAGCTACGAGTACAACCATATGCCGGTAATATTCAAGGAATTGAAAGTAATAGGCTGCAGGGTTTATTCAATGCAGGACTTTATTGATACGGTCGAAGTAGAAAAGAGCATCATAAAGAATAACACCTTCGATCTGAAAAAGCTTATAAGTGATGTCATGACTTTGGAGGAAATACCAAAAGCTGTTGAAATGATGACAAACGGAGTTAACCTATCCAAGATAGTAATAAAAATATAGTTCAGGGAGGGATTGTCTTGATACTTGATTTATTTAAGCTTGACGGCAAGGTAGCCATTGTGACCGGGGCCAACACAGGCCTGGGCCAGGGTATAGCGGCAGGCTTGGCGGAAGCCGGTGCGGATATTGTAGGAGTGGGCAGAAGCGACATGAGAGAGACAAAGCTGATGGTAGAAGCGGCGGGCAAGAGGTTCCTGCCGGTTACCGCCGACCTCTCGTCAATTGAGCCTGTTGAGAGGATCGTTGAAGAGTCTGTAAAAGAATACGGTCATATAGATATACTTGTAAACAATGCAGGAATCATCAGAAGGGTCCCGGCCATCGATTACTCGGAAAAGGATTGGGACGATGTCATGAATACAAACCTGAAGACAATGTTTTTTTTGAGCCAGGCGGCTGCAAGACAGTTTGTCAAACAGGGAGAGGGCGGAAAAATAATAAATATTGCTTCGATGCTGTCCTTCCAGGGGGGCATAATAGTGCCCGCATACACCTCGAGCAAAAGCGGCGTAATGGGCTTGACCAAAGCCCTGTCCAACGAGTGGATAAAGAATGGCATAAACGTAAATGCAATAGCACCGGGCTATATGGCCACGAACAATACAAAGGCCCTGCAGGCCGACGAAAAGAGAAGTACGGAGATTCTCGGCAGGATACCGGCAGGAAGGTGGGGTACTCCCTCTGATCTCAAGGGTGCGGCTGTGTTCCTTGCTTCTGAAGCATCAGCTTATGTAAATGGTTACACAATAGCGGTTGACGGCGGATGGCTGGCAAGATAGCTTCAATAAATAAAATAATATGATCTTGACTACAGAAAGTGAGTACATGGAATACCGATCCATTTACTCACTTTCTGCATGAAATAGAAACTTATAATAATTCTTGTATAATATGGAAAATAAATATCAAAATCAAAACTAAAAGGGAGAGGTTTTACATGAAAGAGCCTTACGGTATAATGCCGGCTGCATTAACTATATGGAAAGATGATGAAACCTTTGATGCAAAAGGAATGGAGCGCTATTTGGGATGGTTGCTGGATAATGGTGCCCACTCCATCTCTGCTTGCGGAAGTACCGGTGAGAATATTTCCATGCTTATGGAGGAGCAGAAGCAAATTATTGATGTCACGATAAAAACTGTTGCAGGACAGGTACCGGTATATGTAGGAACAGGACGATACGCTACCGGTGCAACCATTGAGCTCAGCAAATATGCTGAAGCTGCCGGAGCCGACGGAGTGATGGTCATACTCCCATATTACCTGAAGCCTTACAAGGAAGCCGCAATGGAACATTACAGGACTTTGGCCAGGGCTATAAACATACCGATAATGGTCTATAACAATCCCTGGTTTGCGGGATACGAGCTGAATGCCGGAGACGTAAAGCAGCTTGTTGACGAGGGTGTGGTAAACTCAATAAAATCTGCTCACGGAGACCCGGCAAGAGTACATGAACTGAAATTTGAATGCGGAGATAGATTAAAAGTATTTTATGGGCATGATTATGCCGGCTTTGAGGGTATACTTGCAGGAGCCGACGGTTGGCTGTCGGGGATATTAAGTGCTTTGCCCAAGCAGTGCAGACAGCTTTATGATGCTGTTGCAGTGGAACATAACGTAGAAAAGGGAAGAGAAATAATGAACAAGCTTATGCCGTTTATAAACTACCTGACATATGAAAAAGTGAATGATAAACCCCACTGGCTTGAGATATTCAAAGCAGCGGTTAATATGCAGGGAATACCTGTGGGCAAGCCGAGAAGGCCCCTGGGTAATCTGGATACTGAGAATATGGAAAGGCTGAAGAGCGTGATGGAAATAGCGTTGAGTTAACTCAATCAAGTATAATCATGGAGGTGTTAATGTGAAAAAGTTTGTGAATAATCCGAAGCACTTTGTGGATGAGATGATAGAAGGCATACTCTATGCGCATCCCGACAGGCTCAAATGCATAAACAATGATTTAAGATGCCTTGTCAGGGCGGAAAAGAGCGGCAGGGGCAAAGTGGGGATCATGACCGGAGGGGGTTCCGGGCACCTGCCTCTGTTCCTGGGCTATATCGGCGATAAATTAATAGACGGTGCTGCAATAGGAGGAGTTTTTCAATCCCCAAGTGCAGAGCAAATGTATGCGGTAACGAAAGAAATAGATCAGGGCAGAGGAGTCCTTTACTTGTTTGGAAATTATACCGGGGATATTATTAACTTCGACATGGCGTCGGAAATGGCAGGTATGGATGGGATAAAAACCTTGCAGGTCCTGGGAAATGACGATGCCGCTTCTTCCATAAAGGGAGAGGAGAACAAACGGAGGGGAGTTGCAGGTCTGGTATTTGCTTTCAAGACAGCGGGTGCCGGTGCGGCTGCCGGGGCATCCCTGGAGGAGGTTGCGAGGATCGCACAGAAGACGGTAGATAATACCCGTACAATGGGTGTGGCATTATCTCCGTGTGTGATACCCGAAGTAGGGCATTCCACCTTCTCGATAGGTGAAGATGAGATGGAAATAGGAATGGGCATACATGGAGAGCCGGGGATCGACAGGGGAAAGCTTATGACAGCCGATGAAACGGTTGATGTAATGCTGAAGCATATATTCAATGATTTTGAATATAAAAGCGGAGATGAAGCAGCGGTTATAATCAATGGGTTGGGAGCAACCCCTCTTGAGGAGTTGTATATAATATATAGAAAAGCGTATCTTGCGTTGAAAGATAAAGGTATAACGGCACACAAAGCGTATATCGGTGAGTTTGCAACCTCTATGGAAATGGCAGGTATGTCCATATCTCTGCTTAAGCTGGATGATGAGCTTAAAAGCTTGATTGATGTACCGTGTAATTCACCTTTTTTCAAGCAGCTTTAGCGGAGGGACAAACTTATGGATTGTATAAGCAGGAGTGACTTGATTGGAATGTTCTATTCGGTCAGAAATACGATGGTAATGCAGAAGGATGAACTG
>JAEXXN010000032.1 GCA_023405875.1 Bacillota bacterium
CATACTTATTTCAAATGATGACGGTATATATTCCAAGGGATTATACGAGCTGGCCAGGGAGATGTCAAGGCTGGGAAGGGTTTCCGTAGTCGCCCCGGACAAGGAGCGGAGCGCTATCGGCCATGCCATAACCATGCATCAGCCCCTGAGATGTAAAAAAATAAAACTCCAGGACCTGGATATCGATGCATGGAGAGTAAGCGGCACACCTGCGGACTGTATCAAGATAGGGGTGGAAACGCTGTTATCCGAGAGACCGCATCTGGTAGTTTCGGGTATTAATAACGGAGAAAACCTCGGTACCGATGTAATATATTCCGGCACTGTATCGGCTGCAATCGAGGGTTCGATATTCAACATACCCTCAGTAGCCGTATCCTATGCAGGTTATGATGAAGACGCCTTCAGAGCAGCCGCCGAGGCTGCAGCAGATATAATAGAGCAGGTATTGGAGCATGGGTCAGACCGGAATATGCTCCTGAACATCAACATTCCTGCGATTAAAGAGCTCAGAGATCTGAAAGGTGTGAAGATCACCAAGCTTGGGGTAAAAAAGTACAGGAACAATTTTGAGGAGCGGAAGGATCCAAGAGGCAATTCATATTATTGGCTGGCAGGAGAGCTTATAGAAAATGAAATCGAGGAGGATACAGATATTTATGCTGTAAGAAACGGATTTGCATCAATAACTCCTTTGCAGGTGGACCTTACAGGCTATGATGCTATAAACAGGCTTAAGGGATGGGAGTTCAGACAGGGTTATCAGCCTTGATCTGATTTCCCACAACAGAAAATGTATAGCCGGCTATTCTTAAAAATAATCCAAGGATATTTAACTCGCTGCCCTTAATATTATTTATAACCGACTGATCAGGATCTTTACTTAATTCTGCTTTCTGCCTGCTCAATCTTATACATTCGGTATATGCAATTATGACCGTCCCCACAAGGAAACATAAGATAACTACAACTATCAGTTCACTGAATGTAGCTTCATTAGCGGCTGTACTCTGACTGGAGCTCTGCGTTTTTTCAGGGCAGAGTATTTCCTGTTCAGCTTTAGTGTTTACATATATACCTATCAGGGTTCCGATGAGAAAAATCATGTCGCTTGCTTTGTCGTTTTGAATTAATTCCAGGTCAAATAAATCATCCTGACTAATGACTTCTACCGGACATCTTGAATTTGAGACAAGTAAATCATCAGACATACTACCCCCCTTTTTTATTATATGCATAATCAGAGGCAGGAGGTTATATAGTTAAAATTATAACTACCTTTTGAACGGAGTTAACCTCGGCATTCTAAGACCTGAGGGCTACAGCAGTCATAAAAACTTAGCAATATTATGAAATTTATTTCGCTTTCAATATTGCAATAGGGATTATTATAATATATACTAAAAAATGAAGGGAAAGTTGCAAAATATTTATTTATTATATAAAAATGAAATAAAAATTGCATTCTCCCAATAGAATGTTTTGGAGGTCGGGGAAATGGAAAAGAAAGACGTCAAAGCAGGAGAAGTAGATAATGGAAAAGTAATTATCAAAGCAACCTGGTGCAAAGGCTGTGGCATATGTGTTGCATTCTGTCCAACAAAGGCTCTTGCACTTGAAAACGAAAAGGTTGTAATGCCTGATCCTGCTAAGTGCATCCAATGCGGAATGTGTGAGCTCAGGTGCCCTGATTACGCTATATACGTGGGGAGGAAGAAGAATGAAAAGCAAGTTTAGGCTGATGCAGGGAAATGAAGCTTGTGTTGAAGGTGCGATAGCTGCGGGAATGAAATTCTATGCAGGCTATCCTATTACGCCATCGACTGAAATAGCTGAGCTGTCTGCTGAGAAGCTGCCTCTGGTAGGCGGCAGATTCATGCAGATGGAGGATGAGATAGCAGGAATGGCTGCTGTTATAGGTGCTTCTCTTACAGGTACCAAAAGTATGACTGCAACCAGTGGACCTGGTTTTTCACTCAAGCAGGAGAATATAGGCTATGCTGCAATTTCAGAGGTACCATGTGTTATAGTCAATGTACAAAGAGGAGGCCCAAGTACAGGCTTACCTACCTCACCTGCGCAGGGAGAAGTAATGCAGGCCCGTTGGGGAACTCATGGAGATCACCCTGTGATTGCGCTTACACCCTCATCAGTAAGAGAAACCTTCGATTTGACTGTTAAAGCCTTTAATATGGCTGAAAAATACAGGACACCGGTAATATTGTTGATGGATGAAGTTATAGGACATATGCGTGAGAAGGTACAATTGCCCGACCCTTCAGAGATTGAAATTATAGATAGAAAAAGACCCAATTGCAGCAGCGAAGAATATCTGCCATACAAGCCTGATGAAGACCTTGTACCGCCAATGGCGGATTTCGGAACAGGCTACAGATATCATGTCACAGGTCTGGTGCATGATGAAACAGGCTTTCCAAGCAACAGCGGAGCAGTAGCAGATAAGCTTATCCGCAGGCTCTGCAATAAGGTGGAAATGCACAAAGACGACATTATATCCTGGGAAGAAGAAAATACTGAGGACGCAGAGATACTGATACTGTCCTACGGTTGTGTTTCAAGAGCTGCGAAGGCTGCAATGGGCACTCTCCGCAAAAACGGCGTAAAGGTGGGTATATTCAGGCCTATCTCTATCTGGCCTTTCCCTGAAAAAAGACTTGCAGAGCTGGCAGAAAAGGTTAAAACCATAGTAGTGGCAGAAATGAATCTTGGGCAGCTGGTAC
>JAEXXN010000065.1 GCA_023405875.1 Bacillota bacterium
GGGTATAATCAACGGCCGCATAAAGATAGGACTCAACTCTGAGGAAATGGAATTGCTCGCCACCTCGAAGGATATAGTAAAAACAAGCAGGCGGGACATTCCATATGTGGTCGGAATGGGGTTGTCGGGAGGTACTACAGTTTCAGCAACCATGATCTTTTCCCAGTATGCAGGGATCCGCGTCTTTGCAACGGGAGGAATGGGAGGAGTACATAGAGGCGCCGACAAAAGCTTTGACATATCTGCCGACCTTACCGAGCTTTCAATAACTAATGTCGCAGTAGTCTGCGCCGGTGTAAAGGCGATCCTGGATATCGGCCTCACCCTTGAACAGCTTGAAACCCTTGGAGTGCCTGTAATAGGCTATGGTACCGATGATTTCCCCGCCTTCTATACCAGGAAAAGCGGCTTCAAGGTACCCATGAGACTGGATAGCCCCCAGGCTTGCGCAAAGGTGCTGAAAAGCAAATGGGATCTGAAGCTTGACGGCGGTGTGATAATTGCAAACCCAATTCCCGAGCAGTACGAAGCTCACCGGGACAATATAGACAAAGCAATCGAGATCGCCTTGTTTGAGGCTGAGAAAAACGGGATATCGGGAAAGGCAGTTACGCCATATCTCCTTGACAAGGTAAAGGAAATCACCGCAGGAGAAAGCCTCTCCGCCAACATGGCTCTCGTTAAGAACAATGCGCAGCTGGCTGCTCAGATAGCAGTAGAGTATGCAAAGCTGGAAAATGTATAGTAAATAGCACAAAAGCCATTTGTATTGTGTGACAATAATACAAATGGCTTTTTATTATTTACTGAAAAGACTCTTCAGGCCTTCGGAGTAAGGCTGCTTTATAACACCCTTCTCTGTTATTATGGCTGTTATCAGCTCATTGGGCGTCACATCGAAGGCGGGATTATAGGTCTTTACTCCCTCAGGGGCTGTTCTTCTGCCCATTCCACAGGTGATCTCCTCAGCCTTCCTCTCCTCTATGGGAATTTCCTTGCCGCTTGGAGTATTCATATCTATGGTTGAAGTCGGCCCCGCAATATAGAAGGGTATATTGTGCGCTTTTGCCAATACCGCCAGGCCGTAAGTGCCGATTTTATTTGCTGTGTCTCCATTGGCTGCAACCCTGTCACAGCCCACTATAACAGCGTCTATGAGGCCCTTGGACATTACAACGGCCGCCATGCTGTCGCATATCAGCGTAACATCCACCTCAGCCTGCATCAGCTCCCAGGTTGTAAGCCTCGCTCCCTGGAGCAGAGGTCTTGTCTCATCTGCAAATACCTTGATGTTCCAGCCCTTTTCCTTTGCAAGGTATATTGGAGACAACGCGGTACCGAACATTGCAGTAGCAAGTCCTCCCGCATTGCAGTGGGTAAGCACTGTCATTCCGTCACGGAACAAGGTCAGCCCATTCTCTCCTATTGCCCTGCACATAACCTCATCCTCGTTCCGGATCGCATGAGCCTCCTCAAGCAGTACAGCCTTCAGCTCCTCAACCCTTTTGCGCTTATTGGCAAGGGCTTTGTCCTCCATCCTTTTCAAGGCCCAGAACAGGTTTACCGCGGTGGGCCTTGAGGAAGCAAGATATTCGGAGCTGCGCTTAAGAGCACAAAGAAATTCCTCGGAATCATCCGCTTCAACAGCCTTGACAGCCACATACAGTCCATAGGCTGCCGCTATACCGATAGCCGGTGCGCCTCTCACCTTCAGCTGGAATATAGCATCCCAGACGTCCTCCACCCTGTCCAGCTTTATAAACTCAGTTACATCAGGCAGCTTTGTCTGATCCAGTATGACCAGCTCACCCTTTTCCCATTTGACGGACCGCAGCGCTTCCATTACTTTCTTCATTTGGTTCCTCCCATATGCGTCGTTTTCTATGCTCAAATCTATTATAATACTATGCTCAATTTCAATCAATGCCAGCCATATCAACCGGCACAACTAATAAATAATATCCTTCTTTTTAATTTGCCCTCCGGTGTGCTAAAATGTGAATATATATTATTACAGCTAATTAGCTATGAGGTGAACATAATGGATAGATATATTGTTGTTGCGGGCGGAATAAATGTGGATATAAAGGGCAAAGCCTTTGACAGGATGGACATAGGCAGCTCCAGCCCCGGAATTATAGAAATCAGCCCCGGAGGCGTCGGGCGCAATATTGCACATAATCTGGCCCTGCTGAACATGCCTGTGCTGCTGCTCTCTGCCATTGGCTCTGATGCCCAGGGGGCAAAGGTTCTTGAGGATACCGCCGGCTTCGGCGTTTGTGTCGACCATGTTCTCCTTGCCGAAGGCAGCCTTACAGGAACATATATAGCTTTGCTTGACAGCAGGGGTGAAATGACGGCAGCGCTGTCGGATATGCAGATACTTGAAAAGCTTGACGCAGCCTATTTCAAAGCCAGGCTGGATGTACTACAAAAGGCGGCCTACATCATCTGTGATGCCAACCTTACCCTTGAAGCCCTGGAGTACATAATATCCGTTGCCGACTCCTGCAATATACCCCTATGCCTTGAGCCTGTATCGGTAAAAAAGGCCTTGAAGCTCAAGCCGTATCTGAAGGGAGTGGACTATATAACTCCAAGCCTGGATGAACTCTGTGCCCTTACGGGAATGAATGAGACAAAGGAAAAAGCCGAGCTTATGGCAGCTCAGCTTATAAAGTCCGGTGTAAAAAATGTTATTACCACCCTGGGAAAGGATGGGCTATTATATACAAATCCCTCCGGCAGCACTCATTATCCAAGTATTGCAGCCGATGTAGCAGACGTTACCGGTGCCGGAGATTCACTCACTGCCGGCTTGATATACGGTCTCATGAAGCATAAAAGCATTGATAAGGCTCTGGGCTGTGGATTAGCCGCAGCAGCAATAACCATAAGCTCAAAGGAAACAGTAAGCTCCCTCCTGTCGGAAGAAAGGCTGGAGGCCCTAGCTGCGCTCTGCAGCCTCGACAACATGCTTTAGCAGCACAGTAGTCGTTACAGCCCCAACTCCGCCGGGCACCGGGGTGATCTGTGAAGCTATGTCCTTCACCTTATCAAAGTCAACATCCCCGCAGATCCCGCCTTCAGGAGCGCCATTGACACCTACGTCTATAACGATGGCTCCGGGCTTTATGTAATCAGCTCCGATTGCTCTTGCCTTTCCAAGGGCGGCTACGACGATATCCGCTCCCGATACCACGCTTTTTATATCCTTTGTCCTGGAGTGGCATATGGTAACAGTGGCATTCTCCTTCAGGAGCATCATGCTCAGGGGCTTTCCCACCACCATGCTTCTTCCGATCACCGCCACTTTTTCTCCCTGCAGGTTTATTCCGAAGTATTTGATTATCTCCATTACTGCCGCCGGGGTGCAGGGCTCAAATCCGGAGCTGTCCCCTTCAAACACCTTGGCCAGATTATATGGATTCATACAATCTATATCCTTTGCCGGATCGATCAGGTTTCTTGCCCTATCCTCATCTATGTGCCTGGGCAGAGGCCTGAACATAAGGATCCCGTGGATGCTACCGTCATTATTGGCACCGGCAAGCTTTTCCATAAAGCTGTCGCTGCTTATATCCGCAGGAAGCGCTATTACTTCACAGCTTATACCTATAGCTTCACAGCTTTTCAAAACGCCCTTTTCATAGGACAGATCCTCCGGCCTTTCACCGACCCTTATTATTCCCAGCTTTGGCCTTTTCCCAATACCGTCAAGAGCCTGGACCCTCTGTGACAGCTCCGCCTTAATACTCTTGGCAGCCTCTCTGCAATCCAAAACAGCCATCTATAATCTACTCCTTCGTTATACATTTTGTGAATAATTATACCATATATTCCATTGATACAACAGGTATAGTATTCCATTACTGTGTGGAGATAATTCTTTTCAAGGGTGTGTTTTACTTGATTTAAAATGTGAGGCTTCTTTGAAAACGGTCAGGGGCTATATGAGTTATAAATGGAATCGCTCCCAAGCACAATAGCCTTGCATATCAGGGGGCGCAAAATAAGCTCCGGCTAACAGAATAAAGCGAAGCTTATTTTGCGCGATTCGATATGCAAGGCTATTGCCGCTGGTTATATTTCACAAACCCTGCTTACTACTTCTTGTACTCCTCAAACAGCTTCTCAAAGTCCTCCATGCTGTCCACCACATGGTATACATGCTCATCGGCCGGGAACTGCCTTTCCTTTACATCCTTTATGTATTCCCTGAAGGCGTTGGTCTCAATCTCGGCGACATTGGCATATTTCTTTACGAACTTAGGTGTGAAGGCCTGGAATTTACCCAGCATGTCGCTGCTTATGATAAGCTGCCCGTCACATAAGCCGGCGCCGATTGAATATACAGGTATTGTAAGCAGTTGTGCCAGGAATGCGGTTACTTCCGGAGGAACTGCCTCCACAAGTATTGCATAGGCTCCGGCTTCCTCAACTGCGAGAGCATCCTCTATCAGTCCCTTTGCACTTGCCACTGTCCTTCCCTGTGCTTTATATCCTCCAAACTGACCCGAGCTTTGTGGAGTCAGTCCGATATGGCCCATGACAACTACTCCCGCGTCAGTGATTGCCTTTATCCTGGTCTTTACCCTTACTCCGCCCTCCAGCTTTATACAATCTACTCCGCCTTCCTTCAGGAACCTTACAGCATTGACAACCGCCTGTTCGTCGGATACCTGATAGGAGCCGAAGGGCATGTCGCCTATGACCCAGGTGTTGGGTGCCCCTCTCTTTACAGCCTGGCAGTGGGATATGCAGTCCTCCATAGTAACCGGTATTGTACCTTCGTAGCCCAGTATTACCATACCCATGGAATCCCCCACAAGTATCATATCCATGCCCGCTTGCTCTGCAAAGGAGGCTGTAGGGAAATCATATGCTGTAACCCAGGCAACAGGTTCCCCTTCTTTTTTCATTTTGTAAAAATCCAGAACACTTTTTTTCTTTGCCATAAAAATCAATCCTTCCCTTCTTTTTTCCTGAATATAAATCCCTTTTATCGAGAGATATTATGCATTGGATTTATTGTAAGGTATTATCATATATATTTCCACATAAAATATTTTTCACCTTCAAAAAATTTAATAGCTTGAAATATTGTGCATATATGCCATTTAATACTTGCAAGCATCAAACTGTGCCTCGTTGCACATATTGAACAAATAATGGCAATGCTGTAAAATACTATTAATATCTCATATTAAAAATTATGAGGAGGTATATTATGTTAAGAGACCAGTTACAAATTGATGCTGCTTTTGTAGAAGAACTGAACCGGTACTTTTTGGACCCAAACAACAGGTTTATCAACGATATCCTCAGTGTGGTAGAAAAATACGGCACTCCCGGGGAGATCAACGAACAGGCAAGACAAGCTCGTAAACTGTCAAATCTGATCGGACGGCTTAAAACCCAGGACTCACCATATGTAAAAGAGCTTGAATGGCTCACTGAGATGAGAGACAAGGGCGCTTTCATACCGATATCACAGTACAGGAAGAGCATACTGGGGGATAAGGCTGCTTCCATGAACTTCAACGAGGGCAAGGCAGTTACTCTTGAAGTAAGTGCACTCCAGTATTTCCCCTGGCTTATTGAGGAAGCAAAGCAGGCGATAGACAATAAGGAGATCATGCCGGGAAGATTCATCCGTGTCCGTAATATGAAGGAGCAGGAAAGGGATAACGGCGATATACTTGCAATAGCAGCCGCAATGCAGATAGTCGGCGCAAGCTATGTAGAAACCCTTGACACCAAAGGCACCGACGGTTCAAATGTACATCTCAGAGGACCCGAGACCATAACCGGTTATTTCGGCGGAATAGGCCAGCCCAATGATCATGCATTAATGTGGGTCGATGAGCTTTTATACTATTATACCAGCTACGGCATCAACGAAGTCCTTAACATCAACCCCGGTACCGTATTCCTGGGCTATATGCTTTACAAGCTTGGAATAAACATAAGGTTCAAGATATCGGTTTTCATGGGCAATGACAATCCTTTCTCGGTACTCTGGACACTTATGATGGCAAAGCTTTTTGCCAGAGAAGACGGAACAACTCCGCTTATAGGC
The DNA here is from genome assembly GCA_023405875.1 of Bacillota bacterium. Taxonomy (GTDB): domain Bacteria; phylum Bacillota; class Clostridia; order Lutisporales; family Lutisporaceae; genus BRH-c25. The sequence goes on from JAEXXN010000065.1 coordinate 6,083, forward strand.
TTCAACCTAAGCAACTCGGTAAATAATGAGACAATTGCGATCAGCTCGGAGATCAGAAGAATGTTCGGACTTGAGAACAATGTAAGGATAGAGCACCATATAACGGAGACCTACAAGAGCATAGTGCAGCAGCCTTACAACAGGCGGGATGAATTGATGGAGCTTGCCCGCACCATACCCAACATCTCAGCCAAGCATGAAGGCGGAGATCCGGAGGCAGAACTCAGGCAGTCCCATCCGTCAGACATACTGGATTACTTCAGGGCAAAGGAAGAGATCATTGCTTCCGGCGATATGGATAATTTGCTGGGGAACTACCTCGGCAAGCATGATGCGGTAAACAACACCGCAAGGGCACTTACAGAAAGAGGGCTCACCTTCATAGGAGCAAAGAAATTACATAGAAGATAGAACAAACAAGATATAATAATCGCAGTTCCTGCAATTATTATATCTTTTATTTAAGTGCCCATGCGATTTTTTGCTCCTCAAAACGCACATGGGCAAATATCATAAATCCTTGCGGATTTATGATATAATAGATATTGGGCAAACATTAATTGTCCGATATCTATTTTTCAGGAGGGGTTAATATGAACACCGACAGAATGATAAATGAATTCATGGAAATGGTCAAGGTAAGCAGCCTGTCATTTAAGGAAGCTAAATTTGCTGCTTTACTCACCGAGAAGCTTAGAGCCTTGGGTTTTGAGGTATACATAGACAAGGCCGGAGAACTGACCGGAGGGGATACCGGAAATGTCCTCGGCAGGCTGAAGGGAACCCTCGATACAAAGCCGCTGCTTTTCTGCGCGCACATGGATACCGTTGTGCCGGGAGAAGGTATCAATCCGGTGATCCGCGACGGCATAATATACAGTGACGGAACAACGATACTGGGCGGAGATGATAAGGCAGGAATAGCAGCTATATTGGAGGCTGTACGATATATACAGGAAAATAACCTTCCTCACGGAGACATTGAAGTTGCTTTTACCATATGCGAGGAGGGCGGAATGTATGGGGCCAAGAATATGGATTATGAATGGCTCCGGTCAAAGCTGGCCTTTGTGCTTGACAGCGGCGGAGACGTAGGAAGCGTGGTGATCCAGGCCCCTGCTCAGTACAAAACAATTACCACTATAAAGGGAAAAGCTGCACATGCAGGAGTCTCCCCCGAGAACGGGATCAGTGCAATACAGGTAGCAGCCAGAGCTATCGACAATATGAAGCTTCTTCGTATTGATGAAGATACTACTGCCAATGTGGGCAAAATATCCGGAGGAGGAGCTACGAATATAGTCTGTGATTCTGTTGAGCTAGCCATGGAAGCGAGAAGCCTCGTCAGAAGCAAGGTCGAAGCCCAGGCAAAGCACATGCTTGATTGCATAGAAAACGCCTGCAGGGAGTACGGCGCAGAGCATGAAACAGATCAATACCTGAGCTATGCCGAGATCAATCTTAAAAAGGATTCCGAAGTTGTACAGCTTGTGGAAGCTGCCATAAGAAAAATCGGACTTGAGCCCGTTCTGAAGTCAACAGGCGGCGGCAGCGATACCAATGTCATGAGCGGAAAAGGCCTTCAGGCGGTAACCCTGGGTATTGGGATGAGCAATGTACATACCACCTCGGAGTATATAGCCATAAGTGATATAGAAAAATCCGCAAAACTGGTTGCAGCTATAATCCAGGAGGAGGCATAAGAGTAAAAAATAAAAAAGGGATGTTGCATTATTCTACTTGTATGCAACATCCTATTTTTTTATCTATGCTGTGGTTTGAAAAGCTCATCGTCCTTCATCAGCTTTTCTACTATAGTCAGGTCTGCCGGTACAAATTCATACTCTGAAAGCTCATCTCTTGTCACCCATTTAAAGTCATTGCATTCCAGGGTTTTTCCCTCTCCTCCGATTACCCTGCACAGGTAGCAAAGAAGCAAAATTTCCTTGTCATTATAAGCAAACTGAACCGCCTTATAAATGTCCAGCACTTCTATACTCATATCCAGCTCTTCTTTTATCTCTCTGACGATGCATTCCTCGGTAGTTTCACCGGGTTCCAGCTTTCCTCCGGGAAATTCCCATCGGAACTCCATGTGGGAACCAGCTTCCCTCTGTGCTATAAGGACTTTTTCATCCCTTACCATGACTGCCGCAGTTACAATAAACATATAGGTCCTCCTTTGCTGATGCTATAACAAGATTTCGCGGTACCCTCCACCTATAAGAGGTGGGGACAGCTTTAGCCTCGTTATATTAAATATTATACTACATTATTCCACCGTTTAATATTTATATATATGGCCATATGTTTTGCAATAAACATTTTACATGAAAATTCAAATATTGCAAAAGCATATACCTTGATTTCATAGGTTGCCTGATTCTTCATTGAACCTTCTTTAATGCAACCTATATATTCAGATTTCGTAGAAAGTCACAATATATTAATCAATTTTTATCTGCTATAATTTAACTGGTTGGTGCTGGCTGACGCAGGCTTGTGTTGCAGCTTCAGCGGCGGAAAGCAGCCGGCTCAACGAATTAAATCAGTTAATATTCATAAGGAATGTGATTATGATGGAAAACAGCAATGCCGGGCTTAAACTCAGATTTCAGCTGCTCTATTTTGCCCTGTTCGGCACAATGGCCTGCTATTATCCCTTCCTGCCCCTGTACCTGGAGAGCAGGAAGCTTTCTTATACTGAGATAGGGGTTGTATTTGCCGTTAATTCCCTGGTCGGAATAATTGCCCAGCCGATCTGGGGCTATATTACAGACAAATACCTTACAAAAAAGAAGACCCTGCTGATAGGCTGCTGCTTCTGCGCTGTGCTTATCCTGAATTTTCTTGCTGCCCACAGCTTCACATACATACTTGCCTCGATTTTCCTGCTTGCAATATTCCAGAGCGTGACCTCTCCCATGTGCGACGCATGCAGCTATGAGGTAATGGACAATACAGGCGCCTTCAGCTTTGGGCAGGTGCGTTTCCTGGGCTCTGTAGGCTTTGCCGTGATATCCCTGCTGCTCGGAAAAGTTATACAGCTCAGCAGCTTGAATTCAAGCTTTGTGCTTTACTCACTGCTGTACCTGCTGACGGCATATCTTGTCTTCGGAATCCGGTCTGAAGGCAGGAGCGCTATTACCCGGCCCGGCCTGAAGGACATTCTTGACACTATAAAGCAGTTCAGATTTATGGTTTTCATATTGTCTGTGCTTCTTTTCAATATTGGCCTTGGGGCAAACGGCAGCTACATATCGGTATTGGTTTTGGAAACGGGAGGAAGTGTGGCAAGTATTGGCTTTGTGTGGTCTGTTGTTGCCATGAGTGAGATCCCCGCTTTCTTTTTCGGAAGCAGCCTCCAGAAAAAATACGGTGAGCTGAACATCTACCTTTGGGCAGCCGGACTGTATGTTGTCAGATTCTTTCTCTGCTCTATTGAACAGACCTATGTTACCGTCATAGCAATACAGCTGCTGCAAGGGATAAGCTATCCCCTGTACCTGCTGGGAGCGATGCAGTATCTGTATAGAGCAGTACCGGAGCGCATCAGGGCATCAGGCATAACGATACTCTCTTCCCTGGGCTTCGGTCTGGGAAGCTTCATCGGCAACCTGGGAGGCGGAATGCTTGTGGAAAACTACGGGATATACTTTTTGTACAGGAGCTTGTCGGTATGCTGCGGGTTGGCATTGCTGGTGGGGCTTTATTTGAAGGTCAATGATAAAAGAGATGTAAAAATATAAGCAGGCAGATATTAGCCACATATGCGAATACAAAAATTGATGGCACTAATTCACGACGTCTTAGAAAAACCTGACGCATACAACGGACATCCTTGTTCGGAGTATGATTGCTTCGGCGTCCTTGCCGACCCACACGGTTTTTCTAAGACTTCGTTCATAAGTGCCATTGACAATTTTTATATAAGCATACTTAGCCTAATATCTGCCTGCTTTAGTTTGATGTTTTATTCTTATATCCTCAAGTATTGTCTACTTTAACTACTTAGCCTTAGGTCCTGCATTTACAATAGCTTCAGAAACTCCCTTAAACTTCTTGAAATTGTCTTCAAAGTCCCTGGCAAGCTTTAGTGCTGTTTTCTCATATTCTGCCTTATCCTGCCATACGTTCACAGGCTTCAGTATCTCAGCGGGTACTTCGGGGCATTCGGTTGGAACCTCTACTCCGAATATCGGGTCTGTTTCATATTTTACGGAATTCAGCTTGCCGCTTATTGCTGCATTGACCATAGCCCTTGTATAGGGCAGCCTCATACGCTTGCCCACTCCGTAGGAGCCTCCGCTCCAGCCGGTATTTACAAGGAATACTCCGGCGTTATTATCGTCGATCTTTTTACCAAGGAGCTCTGCATATACCTGCGGCCTCATAGGCATAAAGGGTGCGCCGAAGCAGGTGGAGAAGGTGGCCGTAGGCTCTACTATCC